>NZ_JAQOZV010000159.1:0-1729 GCF_030348125.1 Massilia sp. DJPM01 | reverse complement strand
TGCGCTGCGGATCAATGTCAAGCTGGTCCAGGAAGTAATCGCTGCCGGTCCATTTGTTTTTATCGGTGAACAGCGGGTCGGTTTCGACCAGATAGCCGGCGCCCTCGCCCGGTTTCAGGGAGAACAGATTGCCGGTCGGGGCTTTCCAGTCCGTGTTGCTGGTCAGGGTGACGTTCGGCACGTTCGGATCGGTGACCCGGCCGTTGATGTCTTTGGGGTTGGAGCCGACGACACCGGCGACCGTTTTCTCCGCAACCGTCACGGGACGCGCGGCCGCGAATTTGGCGAACGAGGTCGTCAGGTCGCCGATGGCCGTCTGCTGCGCTGCGCGCGCATTGCCCGCGATGACGCTGCCAGGCAGGGCATTACCTGCCACCTGGCCCTTGACAACGGGCTGGGCGCTCGTGCCAACCGTAACGTCCGCTGCGCCGCCGCTGCCTTGTTGCTGGGCAACGGCGTCACCCTGATGCCGGCCAGTTCAGAAAAATCGTTTTGCAATTGGCTCTATTGCATGAGCTGGAACACGGCTTCAGGATAACGATATGGACGGGTCCAGCTTTTCGATCTATCCCTTATTTGGCTCAATGCCGTTTCGAGTGGAACTTTACGCGGCGACGGAAACGTGATGTTGCCAAACCGCGTGGATTCCCCCACCCCTCGCCCCCAAGGGCGGGGAAGTCCTTGCCGCCGGACGGGCTCGCGGGCCGGATGCCAACCCCGCATCCAACCCTAAGCCCTTGAGCGTAAAGGCATTTTCAGTGCCGTCAAGGGTTCGCTGCGCCGGGCTATGCCCGCCCTTGACTGCACCGAAAACGCCGTTGCGGTTGGGCCTCTCCAACCGACCACGCCCCCAGGAAGGGCAAAGTGCGGCTTGTCAACTTCCACTCGAAACGACATTGGGCCATTGGGCCGCCCACCACGACACTTACCCCACCATTACAGACAACCCATTGGAAACCGCGAAATCAATTCCCTCCTTTATTATTTCCACTTTCTCCAGAAAGTCATCCGGCAGACTACCAGACACAT
Organism: Massilia sp. DJPM01; assembly: GCF_030348125.1. NCBI lineage: Bacteria > Pseudomonadati > Pseudomonadota > Betaproteobacteria > Burkholderiales > Oxalobacteraceae > Massilia > Massilia sp. DJPM01. Next base: position 700 of record NZ_JAQOZV010000159.1, on the reverse strand, counting down.
TTTCATCACTCCAATATTTCTCAAAAATCTTAATCTCATTCCCAAACCGAACCAACTCATCGCCGAGAAGGACAAATCCATCGTCGGAATCTGCCCGTTCTGTTAACGATGAGATCAATGGAAGATCTAATTTCCGCCCTACAGATTCCCAATAAAAATCTATCGTGACGGCAGATCCCAAATAGAGATCGAGAAATCGATCCTCCTGCGGCGCTACGCGTGAGCTAAAAATATGATATGCCATCATTACCACTATTTCTTAAAAACAATCACATTATCTTTACCCAGAATTTTTTGAGCTTCACGAACCAATTCCTGGAACCTATCACTGTTCCCATATTCCAAATAAACTTTGGCTACAGTGTTGTTGATCCTCGCTTCCTCCTTGAGGACACGCATAGCATTTTTGGTTTTTTCAAGCACGTCTGAATTCGCGTTTTTTCCTGGCCCACCAACTTGAATCAACTCACCATTTTTCCCAATGACATCAATGCCAGAAACTCCCTCGCTATTTTTTATCGGCGTATCCTCGAGAATCAATTTTCCGTCTTTATATCGTGCTTGTACAGCTGAACGACCACCTATCATCTCAGCCACTTTTAGTTCGCGTTCAAGTGCCAATAATTTTCTAGGTCCCAATCCATCGACGACGCCAACATCGCCTCCGCTTGTCGCAATAAAGTTTGGCGAAATTGGAGGA
>NZ_JAQOZV010000158.1:0-1740 GCF_030348125.1 Massilia sp. DJPM01 | reverse complement strand
GCCGCCGTAACCGATCAGATTTCGTCCGGCATCACTAAAAGGCGATGAAAAATCGTGCTCTCCTGATGTCGGCCAGTTCAGAAAAATCGTTTTGCAATTGGCTCAAGAGACTAATAGGTATTACGCCTCGCCATCTACATAATAATTCTCGAATTTCCGGCGCACCACGTCGTAGTCAATCAAAAAATAACAACTCCCCATGTCTGTCATTGGACGATTCGGGCTGTCAAAATTTGCACTTTCTCTTCGCCAATATTTCTGACATAACCCATTTACATGAATGTAACGCGCACCTCCTTTTTTTAAACCGTAATATTTAAACCTGTATTTAGTTAAATTTCTTGAAATTTCGGCCGACCCCCAAATTTTTGACTCTGACAAGAACCTCGGAAGGTCTTTTTCCAAGATTTCTATTTCCTGGCCACTAGGATTCCAGCAATCGCGCAACGACGCGCAAACTCGCTTCGCGACCGCAACTTCTTTTGAAAAAATTACACCCGTACTAGTTTCAATAAGGCGATCAGGAGCCACGCCCCCCTCCCCTGCAATACAAACATTACTTAGAAGCACAAGAGAAAATTCAAGGAATAACATGAAATTGACTCCAATAAAATTTAGCATTTTTAGTCCTAATAAAATTAATAGGCTTCCCGCTTTTTCGCGCAACCACATTCTTTACGAAACATATTTTCGGTGAAGGGATAATTCGCCGTTGGCTTCCCGCTAGGTCGAGGAATTCCTACTGTTCCATGTTCGTCGTAGGATAGCTGGTCCAGCCCCGTATCGCCTTGCGGCTTCCTCCCTGCATCTTCAGCCCAGGCGTGGATCAATTCGTGTCCTAGGCCAATAAACGATGGACGGTAGTGCCAGTCTTCGGAACCATCGCGGATATGAGTTTTTGCGGAGTTCCAAAGAATGTGTCTGGGCTTCAGATCCCCGTTCTTGTCGCTGCCATAGTGATCGCCATCGCAGTTTAATTCGATGGTATATGTACGTGGACTTTTGCGAAGAATGTCGACCATTCGCGCCGCGCTTTTGCCACTATTAGTTAGGTCCTTAATACCCTTCCAAATACGCGCCCTCTCAGCACGGGTACCCAAGGGCGTGATTTTCAATCCATAAAGATCTGAATTCGATAGCGGATCACTATTAACATATTCGTAAGTATTGATTCCGCCTTCAAGTCCAATCGGATCGCTCTGCACATACCGCCCCGTCTGCGGATCATAGTCGCGATAGTAGTTGTAGTGTAGATTGGTCTCACGATCAAAATATTGGCCGGGGAAACGCAAGTTATAGGTAAAATTTCCCATCCGATTCGGATTTTCATCAGGAGGGTCCTCACCGAACGGGTTTGCTCCATCCCATCGCCACACCATCTTGTTGTCGCTGACGCGCGTAATAATCCGTGGTGTCGCCAAGTGATCGGCATAAACGTAGTATGCATTTTCTTCTGCACCGCTGGCACGCGATTTAATCACGGCGACCGGCGTCCCCTCCAGGTAAACGGTTTCTTGTATCGGCGTCCCGGCGCTGTTGTACTCGCCCACCATTTGTTCGGCTTCGTTGTAGACGAAGTAAGTCGATGCACCGGCAGCATCAGACTTGATAGCCCGCTGGCCAAGTCCGTTGTAACGGTGCTGGACGGCCGCGCCACCGAGGCCTGTGGTACTGCTCAGGCGCCCGTTGTTGCCGTAGCCGTATCGTAGCGTTCCGTCGCTGATGAGGTTGCCCGTGGCG
>NZ_JAQOZV010000157.1:0-1811 GCF_030348125.1 Massilia sp. DJPM01 | reverse complement strand
AGGCGATGGTGTCGATCAGCGTCAGGTACTTTTCATGGTCGCGCCGGGTGCGCGTGCGGTCGTCAAGGAACGTCAGCTGGTCCGCGTACGGGTTGACCACGGCCAGTTTTTTTAATAGCCGCTGGGCGTTGCGGTGCAGCTCCAGGATGCGCTGCTTCTGTTCCTTTCTCACCAGTCCCTGCAGGGTGCGCTTTTCCCGCTGCAGCCGGTGGATCGCGCGCGTCTGCTCGCGGTCTTCGTCCACCGTCAACACCAGGCAGCGGTTCATCAGCTCTTCGTCGATATCGATGGCCGTCGTCGTCAGGAACATCATCACCGGCCCCTCGACCCGGTATTCCTGGGTCACCAGATTGCCGGTCTTGGGATCGGCGCCGGTGGTGGCGATCGTCAGCTCGCCCTCGGACTGCAGCAGTTTTAACGCGTAGCTGGCGCGGCTCGCGCCTTCCTCCTCGACGATGGCCAGGATCTTGTGTTTCAGGTTCGTCTCGCCCATGTAGAACAGCGACTGGCCGGTCATGGCGCTGTACTTGACCCGCTCCTCTTGCGGCATCAGGGCCAGCACCGCGTCCATCAACGAGCTTTTGCCGGCCGCGCTGGAGGACTGGATCACGATCGCCAGCGGCGCGTCCAGCCGGCGGCTGGTCGCGGCCAGGTAGCCCACCAGCTTATTGGTCGCTTCGCCCACGATGCCGCAGGCGTCGAAGTCGTCGGCGATGCGGGCCAGCAGGTCGGGGGCGGCGAGCAGGGCCAGCGCCGCCTCGCGATCAAGCGTGCCCATCGTCACCGCTTGCGGCTCTTTTGGTTTCAAGGCTCCCTGGATCTGCATCTCCTGCAAGGCTTCGAGCTTGAGCAGCACGCGCCCCAGGTCCGTCTTGAGCGTGTCTTCCGCAATGCGCAATTCGACCGCCGCTTGCGTGATGTAGCTGGCGCGCGCCCTGGCGTTGTACAGGTCGAAGGTGTCGACGTGGAAGGCGTCCCCGTTCGATGCCAGCACGTTCACCTTGAGCACGTCGTAGGCCAGGTTTTTAGAGAGGCCGCGCACCCGGTAGCGCCGCTCGGCGAACGACAGCACGACCTCGTTATCCTTCACGTCCGCATCCATCGCAAACGACGGCCCGCCCGGCGCGGGCGATGCCGGCAGCGGCGCCGCTATCTGTGCCGGAATTAATTTAGCGGCTAAATTTTCTTCCGCCGGCGATGCGGGCGTTTCTTTAGCGGCTAAAGAAGTGACGGAGGCTGGCGGCGCGCCATTCCCCATCCAGACGGCCTTGCGGATCAGCGCGCCCAGGCTTTTTGCGGCCGGCTGCACCTTCAACGCGTACTCGTTGGCGTCCATCCCCTTCGGGAACTGGATGCGGTAGCAGTCGATACCAACAGCAAGCAGGCGCTCCGCCAGCTTGTCGGCGGCGCGCTCGCCGGCGTCGTCGCGGTCGTAGGCGATCAGCACGCGGGCGGTGCCGTGCGCCTTGAACGCGGCCATATGATCTTCCGTGAATCCCTCGATGCCGTAGCTGGCGGTGACGTTGCGGTAGCCTGCGCACCAGAACGTCATGGCGTCGATCAGCGACTCGCACAGGATGATCTCGGTCGACGCCGCCAGCGCCGCGCCGTTCCACACGCCGCGGTGCGGGCCGGGCAGGTACAGATGCAGCGGCGTGCCCTTGCGCAGGCCGTCCGTGATCTTGCGCCCGTACACCTCGCCGACCTGGCCCTGTTCATCCATCACCGGCACCACCAGGCTGCCGTTGAAGTGTTCGTGCCCGCTCTCGCGGTAGATGCCGGTGCGTTCGAGCCGGGCACGGATGTCGGCG
>NZ_JAQOZV010000156.1:0-1826 GCF_030348125.1 Massilia sp. DJPM01 | reverse complement strand
GGGCGATGGTGTCGATCAGCGTCAGGTATTTCTCATGGTCGCGCCGGGTGCGCGTGCGGTCGTCAAGGAACGTCAGCTGGTCGGCGTACGGGTTGACCACGGCCAGCTTTTTTAACAGCCGCTGGGCGTTACGGTGCAGCTCCAGGATGCGCTGCTTCTGCTCCTTTCTCACCAGTCCCTGCAGGGTGCGCTTTTCCCGTTGCAGCCGGTGGATCGCGCGCGTCTGTTCGCGGTCTTCGTCCACCGTCAACACCAAGCAGCGGTTCATCAGCTCTTCGTCGATGTCGATTGCCGTCGTCGTCAGAAACATCATGACCGGCCCCTCGACCCGGTATTCCTGGGTCACCAGGTTGCCGGTCTTCGGATCGGCGCCGGTGGTGGCAATCGTCAGCTCGCCCTCGGACTGCAGCAGCTTTAACGCGTAGCTGGCGCGGCTCGCTCCTTCCTACTCGACGATGGCCAGGATCTTGTGTTTCAGGTTCGTTTCTCCCATGTAGAACAGCGACTGGCCGGTCATCGCGCTGTACTTGACCCGCTCCTCTTCCGGCATCAGGGCCAGCACCGCATCCATCAGCGAGCTTTTGCCGGCCGCGCTGGAGGACTGGATCACGATCGCCAGCGGTGCGTCGAGCCGGCGGCTGGTCGCGGCCAGGTAGCCCACCAGCTTATTGGTCGCCTCGCCCACGATGCCGCAGGCGTCGAAGTCGTCGGCGATGCGGGTCAGCAGGTCAGGAGCGGTGAGCAGGGCCAGCGCCGCCTCGCGATCAAGCGCGCCCATCGTCACCGCTTGCGGCTCTTTTGGTTTCAAGGCTCCCTGGATCTGCATCTCCTGCAAGGCTTCGAGCTTGAGCAGCACGCGCCCCAGGTCCGTCTTGAGCGTGTCTTCGGCAATCCGCAATTCGACCGCCGCCTGCGTGATGTAGCTGGCCCGCGCCCTGGCGTTGTACAGGTCGAAGGTGTCGACGTGGAAGGCGTCGCCGTTCGATGCCAGCACGTTCACCTTGAGCACGTCGTAGGCCAGGTTTTTAGAGAGGCCGCGCACTCGGTAGCGCCGCTCGGCGAACGACAGCACGACCTCGTTATCCTTCACGTCCGCGTCCATCGCGAACGACGGCCCGCATGGCGCGGGCGATGCCGGCAGCGGCGCCGCTGTCGGTGACGAAATTAATTTAGCGGCTAAATTTTCTTCCGCCGGCGATGCGGGCGTTTCTTTAGCGGCTAAAGAAGTGAGGGAGGCCGGAGTGACGGCAGCCGGCGGCGCGCCATTCCCCATCCAGACTGCCTTGCGAATCAGCGCACCCAGGCTTTTTGCGGCCGGCTGCACCTTCAACGCGTACTCGTTGGCGTCCATCCCCTTCGGGAACTGGATGCGGTAGCAGTCGATACCAACAGCAAGCAGGCGCTCGGCCAGCTTGTCGGCGGCGCGCTCCCCGGCGTCGTCGCGGTCGTAGGCGATCAGCACGCGTGCGATGTGGTGCGCCTTGAACGCGGCCAGGTGATCTTCCGTGAAGCCCTCGATGCCGTAGCTAGCCGTCACGTTGCGGTAGCCTGCGCACCAGAACGTCATGGCGTCGATCAGCGACTCGCACAGGATGATCTCGCTGGACGCCGCCAGCGCCTGGTGGTTCCACACGCCGCGGTGCGGGCCTGGCAGGTACAGGTGCAGCGGCGTACCCTTGCGCAGGCCGTCCGTGATCTTGCGACCGTACACTTCGCCCACCTGGCCCTGTTCATCCATCACCGGCACCACCAGGCTGCCGTTGAAGTGCTCGTGCCCGCTCTCGCGATAGATGCCGATGCGTTCAAGCCGGGCGCGGATATCGGCA
>NZ_JAQOZV010000155.1:0-1862 GCF_030348125.1 Massilia sp. DJPM01 | reverse complement strand
CTAGCCTTGGACTACAGGGCACCTCGAATTAGCGGGTCAATCCGCGTAATCCCCGGCCACAATGCCATCCGATGCATTTTTAACGTCAGATCGGGCCCTTGCCCGCCCATGTCATGGGCGCTGGACCTCGTGTTGTGCAGTCCGGACGGACTGCGGGCATCAGAATGCCTCGACGCGGGCCTCCTTCAAGTAGACCAGGCGCCGCAAATTGTGAGCAGCGACCTTCCAACTGAGCTGCAACGTGGCGCGCGCCAGCCTGCTCATGCGCAGGCCTTTGCCGCCCATCTCGGCCAGGCCGGCAAACACATGCTCGATCCGGGCGCGGCTCATGGCGATGCGCGCATTTCGTCGATTTTGGGCTTGCGAAATTGACTTGTCCTGCTTCCTTTGCGCTCGATGTGCATGCGCCAGCCCTGCTGCGTCAACCTGTCTTCGCGCTCGCCATCCACGTAGCCCTTGCCTCGCAGGACGTTGCGATTGGTATTTGAGGGGCCCAGTACCGCCTCGACATGGAGGGGGTCATGCTCGCTGCCCGTGCTTACCTTGACCTTGCTGAAAACCAACTTTGGAGCGCTTGTCTGCATTGGCCGATATCTTGTAGCCAAAGTAGGACTTGCATGTTTCCTGGTCCCGCCCGCGCCGGTGTCTTTCTGGCGGCGCTTCGCAGGTGCCCAGTCGATTGGAATTCCATTTCCTCGCCGCTCAGGTTGAACAACTGCTGGATCAACAGGACCCGAAGCATCAGTTCGGTTGGAAATGGAGGACGCCCGCCGCGTTCGCGGCCCGGGCGTGGAGCCACTTCGTCAACCGCATCGGCAGCGTGACGAGGTCGGAATGCTGCTCCGTTACCTTGAGCGCGTCACCCAGCTTGCTCGGCTTAGCTTCGCGTTCTTGCTCGGCAAACAGACTCATCTTGATCATGAAATTACGTCAGCAACAAGGAGCCGCCATGATGCCGCGGCTGGGCCAGCTTTTCGAGGTGCCCACTTATCGACAACAATAACGAGTTCATGCATGTGCGGATGAATGCAAAAACCATATAAAATTATCAATAAATCTTTCCTTTTGGTTAAATAAATGCTACAATAACATCTTTAATAGTTTGGTCATAATAGGCACTGAATATTTGCCTCGCATCCGACAGCCTATGTACGGATCAGACGATTTTCGCGCGCGACCTTAGGAGATGTATGGGCAATTTCGTATTTTTCGGGATAAAAGAAGCCGGTGGCTGCGGGCAGCACCTGATCGCAAAATGTTCAATTTTAGGCAAGGTCGCGAAATCTGCAACCTTCTTCATTTTTTTGATGTTTTTCACATCCCCAGCGCAAGCCACAGCGCCGCAAGTCAAATACATGTACGTCGTGGGCACGACGCATGCTCCCATTGCATCGCGACAAGCTGCATGCATGGCTTTTGCCGACTATTTTGCCGGAATGTTTACATCGCCGCGCGTCGATCCGGACGCGGTCTCGGAAGAACCAAATCTTGTAGGCCCGGTAGCCAATATCCGTTGTTTATACAACCTCGTCTCGAATAACCAAGTCGACGCACGTAGTCCGGGAGTTGCCTATTGCAGCCCGACACCAGCGGGCGGCGGGGAGTTTGTTATCGATAAGCGAAGTGACACATGCCTATGCCCCGTAGGGAAAAAATACTATCCGGATGTCGACAAATGAGTGACAGAAACACCCGTTCCGGAGCCTAAAGCGCCACCCGGCAAGCCGTCGGACAACGGCCCAAGTTGCGGCGGCGGTGCCCCACAGCCAAAGTGCGGCGAACCGATCAATCCTGGCACAGGAAACATGTGGCACATCGAGGACGACTACACCTCCGCCTCACCGATTAGCGCTCTTGCGATC
>NZ_JAQOZV010000154.1:0-1867 GCF_030348125.1 Massilia sp. DJPM01 | reverse complement strand
TAGCCGATCTCCTTGAGATAATCGGCACGCGCGGCCAGCGCCGTATCGGCGAAGTCGGAGAACACGCCGTCCACGCCGAGCGCGTAGAACTGCTTGTATTCGAGCTTGGGATCGCCCTTGTAGTCGAGCGGCAGGCGGCGTTTTTCGTTGCGGAAGGTGTAAGGATGGACCAGCAGGCCAGCCTTGTGGGCGTCGGCCACCAGGGTGGTAGGCGCGGTGGTGGTGGTATCTGCCTCGTTGAGCTTGCCATCCTTGTTGGCGTCGACCAGCTTGCCGTCGGCGCCAGTGCTGCCTTTGGTGCTGACGATATAGCGCTTCCACGGGCCGATGGCGTCGGCGTAGGTCTTGATCTCGGCCAGCCCGGCCGGCGTGACCATGGCGCTGAACAGGCGCTTGTCGCCGGCCAGTGCCCAGTCGTACGGGCGGTCGAAGGGCGCGGCGTAGGTGAGGGCACCGGTTTTCAGGTCGACATCGTCGGCATCGATCAATTGCACCATGCGTACGGTCGAGCCCTTGCCGCGCATGTATTTCAGGCTGCCCGGCTCGAACGACTGGATGAATACCGGTGCGCTGGCGCTGTTCCAGCCGGCGGCGCTGAGCAGGGCCAGCAGCTTGTCTTCCAGCGGCAGGCCGTTTTGCCGGTGGAAGGTCGGGTTCTTGGTTTCGGGGTACAGGATGATGTTGCGGCCGCTCTTCTTGATCATGTCGATGATTTCCTGGATCGTCGCGATCTTGTAGCGGCCATTGAATTGCTGCGGCCGTTCGGCGTCGGTGGAGATGCCGCCCAGGGTCTTGATTTCGGCCAGGGTAAAGTCGCCGGCGAACCAGCCTTCCTCTTCCACGCCATCGACACGCAGCTTGCGCTTGCGGCTGGCGAACTCCGGGTGCGAGGCGACATCGGTGCTGTAGACCAGGTTGGGGTCGTGGCGGGCGATCAGGATGCCGTCCTTGGTCGAGACCACGTCGGGTTCGATGGCGTCGGCGCCTTGCTCGATGGCCATGGCGTAGGCTTCCACGGTTTCTTCCGGCAGGTAGCCGCCGGCGCCGCGGTGCGCGACCACCAGCGGCGCCTTGCCGTCGAGGGTGTTGAGGACGACCGGATCGTCGCCGCCGCACGCGGCCAGCGCCATGCTTGCCGCGCACATCACTGCCAGGTTCCGTTTCATTGCCATTGCTGAGTCTCCCTAGATCAAACGCGGAATTCTAGGTGGTGGAAATGACAAGCTGATGACTGACCGTGAGCGCGGAGTATCCGGTGCAATAAGCTGCAGGCAGGAAGCAGCGATGTGGAGATTTGTCGCAACGCAATATCCTGGACTTCATGATCGTGACGCTTGGCTTTCCGGATGGCAATTTTCGTCAGCATTTCACCGCAAAGGATGGAAAACCAATGCCGATGCCCAACGCCAGCCTGTTTTCGTCACACAGTCGTTTCATGCGTTCCGCCCTGATACTGCTGCCCCTGGTGCCCGGCAGTGCACGCGCGGAGGGCGGTCTTCCAGAGGGAACGCTCGGCTGGTGGTATTACACCGGGATGCTTAATCCAGATCGTTATGCGGCCGACCCGGTTACTGCCTGTCAAAAAGGGGCAATGCATCACGCGCGACAAGCGATTGTCGCGATGCGGCCTGTCAATGGTCGCCGCGACTATTTTGAATGCGCGTATAAGTGGCCCACCTCAAAGGGCTCGGTTTCCTGGCTTGGGGAGACCATCCTGCGGTGTGAACCGGGATATCAGACTTATGGGCAGGGCGTCTGCCGCAAACAAAGGCCGGAAAGTCCTGCACCGTTGAAATGCGGAGAGGCGGCTGGGAACCCGGTTCAGTTTGCCAGCGGCGCCAAAGTCCAGCATGAAATTGATCTGGAT
>NZ_JAQOZV010000153.1:0-1904 GCF_030348125.1 Massilia sp. DJPM01 | reverse complement strand
ATATGGTAGGAGAGCGTTCTGTAAGCCTGCGAAGGTGTCTTGTAAAGGATGCTGGAGGTATCAGAAGTGCGAATGCTGACATGAGTAGCGATAATGGGAGTGAAAAGCTCCCACGCCGTAAGCCCAAGGTTTCCTGTTCAACGTTCATCGGAGCAGGGTGAGTCGGCCCCTAAGGCGAGGCAGAGATGCGTAGCTGATGGGAAGCAGGTTAATATTCCTGCACCGTCGTATGATGCGATGGGGGGACGGATCGCGGAAGGTTGTCCAACGGTTGGAAGTGTTGGTTTTTGACTCATAGAAGGCGCTTAGGCAAATCCGGGCGCGCAATTCAAGGGGTCGAGACGAGAGACTTAGGTCTTGAAGCAATCGGAAGTGGTTCCAAGAAAAGCCTCTAAGCTTCAGTCATACGAGACCGTACCGCAAACCGACACAGGTGGGCGAGATGAGTATTCTAAGGCGCTTGAGAGAACTCGGGAGAAGGAACTCGGCAAATTGGTACCGTAACTTCGGGAAAAGGTACGCCCCGGTAGCTTGACTGGTTTACTCCAGAAGGGTGAAAGGGTTGCAATAAACTGGTGGCTGCGACTGTTTAATAAAAACACAGCACTCTGCAAACACGAAAGTGGACGTATAGGGTGTGACGCCTGCCCGGTGCTGGAAGATTAAATGATGGGGTGCAAGCTCTTGATTGAAGTCCCAGTAAACGGCGGCCGTAACTATAACGGTCCTAAGGTAGCGAAATTCCTTGTCGGGTAAGTTCCGACCTGCACGAATGGCGTAACGATGGCCACACTGTCTCCTCCCGAGACTCAGCGAAGTTGAAATGTTTGTGATGATGCAATCTACCCGCGGCTAGACGGAAAGACCCCATGAACCTTTACTGTAGCTTTGCATTGGACTTTGAACCAATCTGTGTAGGATAGGTGGGAGGCTTTGAAGCGGGGACGCCAGTCTTCGTGGAGCCATCCTTGAAATACCACCCTGGTTTGTTTGAGGTTCTAACCTTGGTCCGTTATCCGGATCGGGGACAGTGCATGGTAGGCAGTTTGACTGGGGCGGTCTCCTCCTAAAGTGTAACGGAGGAGTTCGAAGGTACGCTAGATACGGTCGGACATCGTGTTGATAGTGCAATGGCATAAGCGTGCTTAACTGCGAGACTGACAAGTCGAGCAGGTACGAAAGTAGGACATAGTGATCCGGTGGTTCTGTATGGAAGGGCCATCGCTCAACGGATAAAAGGTACTCTGGGGATAACAGGCTGATTCCTCCCAAGAGTTCATATCGACGGGGGAGTTTGGCACCTCGATGTCGGCTCATCACATCCTGGGGCTGTAGCCGGTCCCAAGGGTATGGCTGTTCGCCATTTAAAGTGGTACGTGAGCTGGGTTTAAAACGTCGTGAGACAGTTTGGTCCCTATCTGCCGTGGGCGTTGGAAATTTGAAGGGGGCTGCTCCTAGTACGAGAGGACCGGAGTGGACAGACCTCTGGTGTACCGGTTGTCACGCCAGTGGCATTGCCGGGTAGCTAAGTCTGGAAGAGATAACCGCTGAAAGCATCTAAGCGGGAAACTTGCCTTGAGATGAGATTTCCCAGAGCCTTGAGCTCTTTAAAGGGTCGTTCGAGACCAGGACGTTGATAGGTCAGGTGTGGAAGTGCAGTAATGCATTAAGCTAACTGATACTAATTGCCCGTACGGCTTGTCCCTATAACCTTAGCAGGTGCAGAGATAAGAAATGCGCGTTGTGTTTTGTGCGATACGCACGATCACTACCCAAGTAATACATATAAAACGATACTTCTTCCAGATTCAAGCTAGTGCTGCCCAACAGGGAGCACCAAGCTGACCAAGTTATGCCTGATGACCATAGTAAATCGGTACCACCCCTTCCCATCCCGAACAGGA
>NZ_JAQOZV010000152.1:0-1915 GCF_030348125.1 Massilia sp. DJPM01 | reverse complement strand
ATCAATCGCCCAGCGGGCATGCTCGGCCGTGATAGTGGCGGACTCGCACGATTGCGACACGATCAGCGAGACTTTCATGGCGATCTCCCGCACACGTGTGTACATGTCCGCGATGCCGTCCAGGTCCAGCTCGTCCATACGGACGAGGCATCTCTGTTCCAGAACTTTGAACATAACTCTGGCGGCCTCATCAAAGGACACAATGGTCGGCGTCGCGCGCTCGTTATGCAAAACATCAATACGTAACTCGCTCATGTCCCCGGTTCCTGGGATGCGGCGCGATCTTGCCCAATCGATCAACTCCTGTGGGGGCGATGCACCGTCGATATCTTGACTAAGTTGGCGTCCGAGGTCCGTGTGGACAACAATGAAACGGTTTAAGAAGCCGTCCTGCATGGAGCCGGAGCCGATTGCATTGAAGAACGTGCCGGGGGTGGTCATCGCCAAGAGCGTCAGAGACGGGTTCTCGACCTCACGGGTGCCAAATTCCGCTCGCTGTTTGACGGTGAGACCCGCAGTAGAATAGGCCTTGGGCTGGAGTGTCGAATGTGGTCGCCCGAAAACTTCCATCAGCCTCCTGCGCACGGTCGCGCCGTGATGATTACCCTTCGACTTCGCCGATTCCATCAACATGCCGAATTCATCCAGAATCGAAATGTGCGTTGGCTTTGCCAGCAACATGGAGTCAACGGCGGCGTCCGAGGTGTAGTCGCAAGCACCAATCAACTGCCCCAGTTCTGCGGCGCGCAGGCATTCCTCGATCACCGTTTTCGCATGTTCTTTGCCCGAACCAGTTACGCCAATATTCAGGAAGTACAAATTTGGCCAGTTGCGTTGCGTTGTGCAGAATTTGCGCCCGAGGACGACGCTACCGAACGCAAGTGCCGCCTGCACGGAAAAGTGTGGTTGTGGCTTGCTTGCCGTCTCGTTAGTAAAATTGACCATGAGACCGAGCTTGCCTGGCACCGTCAGCAAATGTGCTGGCACATTTTGGTTGGTAGCGGGGGGGACTTCGGAAGGTGTGATTTGCATGGCCCGTGGCGCTGGAGTGCGCACGATTGCCGAGATATCGACGCTGGTTGGCGCGAATTTCTCCATCGCGCTGTTGACAAGGGCGGGAATATCCGCACGGCGGGCAGCCCAACGCTCATCGTGCAACCCAACCGACGCGTCCATCAAGCCATACAGGTGATTCACCGCTGCCCCACCGTTCATACCGCTCGCCACGAGGGAGGCTGCAAGGTCGCGCAGACTATCGTGGTAATTGTCGCCAGCATGAATGCGACTCACCAGCGCGGCGTGATGCTGGCTTGGTGTCGCCGGTTTCAGGTCGCCTGTGTCGGGATTGATCTTGCGATCAGCACGGATGCGCTCTGCCAGCTCTACGAACCCGTGCAAGCTGGAAATAGCGCCGCCCTTGATGACATTGCCTGTGACGGTCAAAAAACGTTTCGAGGAATAGAGTTCGACTTTAAGACCGTTGACAGTGCCCGCGCAACCTTTTTCCAAGACAGGCGAATAGCCGAAGGCACGCAAACCCGTACCGGATGGCGAAATTTCTACGTAACTTGCCCCCAAGGCGTCAAGCAATGCCAGAGCATCGGGATTGACTTTGCCGTCAAGCACACAGTGGTCAATGTCGACCCCAACAAGGCCATCGCCGTTCAGTGTGAACCCAATGCCTGTGTAACCGCCTTCTTCATAAGCGGTTACCGCTTGATCGCACGTCCCCCAAGTGCCGGGGTCAGTCGAGCTGCCTCGCGAGTTGTGCAGGGTCGGGTTATACGGCACTTTCGTCGACTTCGCACCGTCGCGCTGTTCTGCGCGCCAAGTCATCCACCGTGGCAACGCACGGAGGGCTTCGGGGATATTGTCCGGCTGTGGGGCGACAAAGCCGTGTGTGCGTGCCTGTACG
>NZ_JAQOZV010000151.1:0-1954 GCF_030348125.1 Massilia sp. DJPM01 | reverse complement strand
TATCGTGACTACGATCCGCAGACCGGGCGGTATATCCAGAGCGACCCAATCGGTCTTGGTGGCGGCATCAACACGTACGGCTATGTAAATGGCGATCCTGTTGCATTGTTGGATTTCTTGGGACTAAAACCAGGAGATTTATTTGAATCACAGGATGACGCTGCGATAGATGCGGCAAATTTCGCGCGGAGCAAAGCCGTTCAAATTGTCGAGTATGGCGGATGGATTTACTCTAAAACGGTTAATGGAGTTACTTGTTACACTTACGATTACAGTGCCGGTAACGATAAGGGGATTCCAGGTCTGGCAGAAAAAAGACCTCAAAGTGGCAGCAGCGTTTGGCACACTCATAACAAATGGGGAATACCATCAATCGATTCGGCGAATGAAAATTTTTCGGGAAATCCGCGAATAGAAAATTCCGGTGATCGGCGCTTCGGGAAAACTCAGAATGTGCCTGTTTATTTGAATACGCCATCTGGCAAAAACAAAGTTTGGAATCCAGTTACAGAAAAAGAACGAGTTTTGCCAAAGCGCAATCCACTGCCATGTAAATGCAAATGATTGGATGATTTGATGAAAGTTATTGTTTTTTTAATGGTCATGCTGTCAGGTTTTTCTTATGGGATGAAGGTTGAGCCGGGTCCTAAAGTAGATGAAGTTTCACTTCAGGAACTACTCCAAATGCCAGAAAAATTTCACCTAAATAAAATTAGGGTATATGGATATTTATCTCTTCAATCGGGAAATTACTCGCTAATGACGGAAGGATGCTCGCGCTCTGGAATGTTGCCACGGGGGACGATATTGATTGAGCTTGCTCCGACCAGAAAAAGAATAACGTCCAATGCAGACGGGGCTGAAATGGTGAAGCAATTGAAAAAATATATTCGTTTTCATCAAAAATGTGTGTGGGTAACGGGGATTTTTGATAAAACTCTTTCGGGAGGATGGAGTGTGCGGGCAGGCGGTTTGAAAGAAATTACAGCGATAACAGTAAGAACCGAACGTTCAGAGAAAATTATGCAAGCATCTCCATGACCAATCACTTCACAAGCCATACACTACAACTACCATCGGGATTACGATCCGCAAACGGGGCGGTATATACAAAGCGATCCCATTGGGCTACGAGGTGGGATAAATACTTACGGATATGTACTTGGTAACCCGGTTAGTTTGAGCGATCCAACAGGTCGCGCTGTAGCAGCAGCCCCTGTGGTTGCAGGCGTTGGTACATTATTATGTATATTTACGCCAGGTTGTATGGACGCGCTTAGGAAGGTAGCGAAGAAAATTGTTGATGCATGTAAGAACTCTGGCAATGGGGACACAAACGAGGGAAGAGGATCCACAGAACACGGGGATCAGCGTGCCGATGAAGCAACCAGTGACGCTAATCGTCAGGTTGGTGACCGAGACAAGGTTGTTGAAAATGGCCGTAAGTACATTGATGACCACACCGGGAATACGGTCCACGTTGATGGGGATAGAGTCGTGATAACAGATCCCAATGGGAATTTCGTGACGCAATTTAAGAACCCTAGAAAGAATACAAATAGTAGAGTAGACGAGGGACGCTGGATCCCCGTCAATAATTGGTAACCATAATGGAAATTTTTAGAGAAATCATGATTTGGAAGCGTCTTGACGACGTATCGGCCGTTAGGTACTCGTGCCTGAATGATCTGCAAAATGCTAAATTTGCTGTGCAATGCGCCGATTTTTTCCGGTTGCCTTTAGAAGGGCACACGGTAACTGAATTCGCAAGGCAATTCGCTGCGCTTTTTATTGAAGTTTCCCCACATGAGCGGTGCTCTTGGTTCGATTCGCTTGAAGAAGCAATAAGCGATCATGAGCACGAATTCTCGTGAGGAAATCAGAAAATGATACCTAGGGAAGTGCTGATTTAATCGGTTTTTCACACTTCTGCCACGCTTAAGCCATTGATTTA
>NZ_JAQOZV010000150.1:0-2033 GCF_030348125.1 Massilia sp. DJPM01 | reverse complement strand
AGAAAACCCCGCAGAGATGTGGGGTTTTTTTTCGTCCGCAGATTTGTTTGTGTGTTTTCTTCCCCCTGTAATGTCAAATCACCGGGGGCAATCGCACACTGTTATTTCACGACAGTCAGCTGCTTTACAATTTCCAGACGATCATCTTCACCTGGGCCTGGTACGCGGCCGCGGTTACGTTCGATCTTGTACTCCAGTACCACTTTACTGCCCTTGAATTTCTTCTTCAGAAAATAGCCCTGGTTCGGGTCATCGCTTTCGCCGACGACTTGCTCGCATTCTTTCTTCACGCACCAGGCGGTGACTTCCGTGCCATTCGCGGCACGCACCGTCACAAATGACGAGTCGCCGCCGCCGGCGCCAATCAATGTTCCAGAAATGGTTGTTGCAAGCGCTACCTGAGGCAGGGCCAGGACAACAGCGAAGAGATAGTGTCGTTTCATTGATTCCTTCTTGCTAAAAATGGGGATGTGGCCGGATCTCCCAGCGGTACGGCGCCGCGCAATTCGCCGGCGCTGGTTGGTGGTGCTTGGCCGGCAGGCTATCGACATGCCGGGATCGCTCGGTATCAACCCTCGCATTATCGCATCATCATGTTGACGAAATAAGGAAGGCGCCGACCCGGCCTCGACCGAAAAGCGATGGAGAACTTGGTATCGCGACAATTTGGCTTGGATCGGACGTCGTGGCTCACGCGGCCCGCACGCAGTTCTTGCCATGCGATTTGGCCTGGCAAAGGGCACTGTCGGCGCGCTTGATCGCGTCGCCAATGACTTCCCCAGGTTGAAGGGCTGTTACTCCGAATGACGCAGTAACCCGAAGGCCGTGCGGCCAGATCTGATAAGGGAGTGCTTCGCGCAGCTTCTCCGCCAAAAAATGAGCATCAGCTCCCTTTGTACCGGAGCAAATGATCAAGAATTCCGCCCCGCGCCAACGCGCCAGCTTGCCGCTCGCCTGAATTCCACGTTGTATCGCAGCAGCGAAAGCGCATAACACCTGATCGCCCACGCCGTGGCCATGGGTATCGTTCACCTCCCGATGGTGTCCCTCGGTATCACGCGCGCCAATCGACAAGTCGACGGTCGTGACGTTATCGATACGCATATCCGTTTGGAGGAGTGGAACATGGCGCATATCGGTCCACCACGGCGCCGTACGCAAGACTTTTACCGGTATGACGACGATCGCTTTCGCAGGTACGATGAAGTTGGCTTCATTCACCTTTTGCGACATGTCATCGGTCAAGGTCGACATGCCGGGCTCGAAATTGCGAAGAACCAGCCGTGCGGTATGATCGCCCGGGCCTTCGTACGACATATCGAAGCTGATGGCGTCGAACTCCGACAGATCGACGCCGACTTCATTTTTGCTTAGCGTAAAAAGAAAGCGGCAGTATGGCCATTGGAATGTCAGGCGCAGATCGCAATTCATCGTCAGCGCATCGGGGCGTCGCGTGAGCCTTGCGACACTACCGCCTTGTTGCAGGCGGTCGTCGACAAGCTCAACCGGCCGGCCGCTGGCGGCGGAGAACTCCATGACCCTTTCCATCCCGAAGTGTTGCCAGACGAGCAGTGTGGCAGTGAACACGATCATTCCGATCACGAGCGTTTCCATGCGGGGGAGGGCGCGAGAAGGAGATGTCATGGTGAAGAGGCAGTGTGCTGTGTCGTCATCGGGGCGGATCAAACACCGCGTGTCATTGCAGGGTAACGATGTAATTTCTGCGGCGCAACACATACCGCTATTGTGCGCAGGTTGTACCCACACACTGACCGGAATTCCTTCGATCGTGCGTTCTGCGCGCTGCGGCGTGGCCGTGGCTGGGGCCTGCGGCCAAAACAATGTCGATCAATGTCGATAACGGCACTGCGCGGTATCGCCGCTGACAGGTCGTGATCAAAGTAAATGCGACAGGCGCCTTGTCAAACTCAAGAGCCTTTGCTATAGTTCGCCTCCCCGCTGATTCAGTAGCGAAATCAAGTAGTTGCAGGACAGATCAGGGGCGTTTTGAAAGAAACGAAGTAACAAAAAGA
>NZ_JAQOZV010000015.1:0-135261 GCF_030348125.1 Massilia sp. DJPM01 | reverse complement strand
ATGATGGGCTGGTAGGCGTAGTCGAAGTCGAAATCGAGTTCGTCGTCATTCCGGCACTGCACGCACGCGGGAACCGGCTTGACGTGGGCATCGTCGGCGGGGCAAATGGGGATCATCGGGCAGCCACTCCTGAAATTGCGGCGGAGCAGCCACTATATCAAATTAGCGGACTCATGCGCGCAACGTGCACGCTGTCCGGTGTGCTGCCCTGCCGTGCGGCCGGGATTACCGGGCCAGGATCGCCGCCGCCGTCTGTTTCAGGATGCCGACGCGCTTGGCGGTGCAGCGCACTTCCTGTTCATCGTAGGTTTCCTCAGCCAGCTTTTCGCACTCGACCGCGCGCGCGATCACTTTGTGCACGGTGCCGCCGCGGCGCACCAGCAATTCGCTGGTGTAGCTATTCATCCACGCCGCGTCGCCCAAACCCTCGACCGCGAGAATCTGGCTGGTCGGGGTGGTCATCACCATGTCTTTTTCGGCGCCGGCCGGGAGCGACTTGGTATAGCGCTCGATAATGAACATGGAGGGACCTTGCTTGCCTGCCGAGGTCTTGAACACGCATGCTTCCGAAAACATGCCTTTGCTGGACTCCTTGCCTGCCACCGGCATGCCGATCATCGTTGCGATGGCATCGGAAGCCAAAATCTCGCAGATCGGCGCGGAAATCTCAGGCGCGGCCATGGCAGGCAAGGCTGCCAGTTGCACCAGCAACACAGCTGCCGCGCGAAAATACTTCTTCATACCCATTCCTTCAGTTGTCATCGTGTCGATCAGCTGAGCATTATAGCAACATTAGTTGCGCTGCTATAGCGATAAGCGATGCCTGCATCACGATACAACAGCGCCATCGCATGCCTGCTGCAACTGGCGGCGCGCCTCCATCAGGGCAAACCCGAGCAGGTTCGGACCTTGCCACTGGTTGGGGTCTTGCGAGCGCGGATCGTCCGCGGCCAGGCCGGTGCCCCAGATGCGGTCGACCGGACTGGCTTCCACCAGCACGTGCTCGCCGGTACCCATCAGGAAATCGCGCAGGGCCGGGTTTTGTCCGAATTTGGCGACGTTGGCGCGGCAGACGATATCGAAACGGTGCGCCAGCCAGTCGGCATCGACGAACCCGGCCACGCCGCGGCCGAGCGCCTTGGCGCCACCCGGGGTGGGCGCGGCCAGCACCTTGGCGCGGGTGGCTTCGTCGTTGAACAGGCGCGCCTTGGCCGCCATCATGAAGTGCTCGGCGGTGGCGTAACGGTCGCCGTCGAGCTTGAACGCGGCCGCGTACCACTGGCTGAAGCAGCTGCGCGTGAGCTTGCCATCCCTGGCGGGCGTGTGGCCCCAGAACTGCAGGAACGAAAACGATTCGCCGGCGTTAAAACGGCTGCGCAGTTCATCGAGGGTGCAGGGTAATGCCATTTCGGCGTCCTTGTTGTGGGGAGAGATCATTGAAATTCACGGCGCGCCTGCGGCGATGCACGCGCGCATTGCCTATTTTCCTATGCAAAAGCGGCTGAAAATCACGCCCAGCAAATCGTCCGACGAAAACTGGCCGGTAATGCTCGACAGCTGGGCCTGCGCCAGCCGCAATTCCTCGGCGAACAGGTCGAGCGACTGGTCGTTTTGGGCGGCATGCTCGCCCGCCAGCGCCAGGTGCTTGTGCGCCGAACGCAAGGCGATCAGGTGCCGCTCGCGCGCCAGGAACAGCGATTCGCCGGTCTGCTGCCAGCCGGCGATGCGCAACAGTTCCGCGCGCAGCAAGTCCATGCCCACGTGTTCATGCGCCGAGAGGTAGATATTGGTCGCTTCCTCGGTCGGGTTGACCGAGGGCTTGTGGCCCGACAGGTCGATCTTGTTCCACACGCGCAGCACCGGCACGCCGGCCGGAAAGGCGGCGACGATGCCGTCGTCGGCCCGGGTCGGCCCCAGGTCGGCGTCGAGCAGGTGCAGGATGACGTCGGCCTTGGCCACTTCGCCCCAGGTGCGCTCGATGCCGATGCGCTCGACCACGTCGACCGCGTCGTCGATGGTGCGGATGCCGGCGGTGTCGATGATGTTGAGCGGAATGCCTTCGATCTGGATGGTTTCGCTGACCTTGTCGCGCGTGGTGCCGGCAATCGGCGTGACGATGGCCACGTCGGCCCCGGCCAGGGCATTAAGAAGTGAAGACTTACCCACGTTGGGCTGGCCGACCAGCACCACGTTGAGCCCTTCGCGCAGCAGCGCGCCCTGGGCCGCCTGCTGGAACACGCGCTCCAGGGAGGCCACGATCACAGCCAGCTGGCCGCGCGCGTCGGACTTTTCGAGGAAGTCGATTTCTTCTTCCGGGAAATCGAGGGTCGCTTCGACCAGCATGCGCAGGCCGATGGTTTGCTCGACCAGGGTATGGATGGTCTTGGAAAAGGCGCCGGAGAGCGACTGCGTGGCCGATTTGGCGGCGGCCTCGGTGGAAGCGTCAATCAGGTCGGCGACCGCTTCGGCCTGGGCCAGGTCGAGCTTGTCGTTAAGGTAGGCGCGGCGCGTGAATTCACCGGGCTCGGCCAGGCGCAGGCCCGATTCGGCGCCCGCTTCGAGCACGCGCGCCAGCAGCATCTGCAGCACGATGGGGCCGCCGTGGCCCTGCAGTTCGAGCACGTCTTCGCCGGTGTACGAGCGCGGGCCCTTGAAATACAGGGCGATGCCCTGGTCGATCACGGCACCGTCGGCCTGTTTGAAGGGAATATAGGTCGCGCGGCGCGGGCTCAGGGTGACATCCGGAAACAGCGCGGCCAGCAGCGGCGCCAGCGATTTGCCGGAGGCGCGCACCACGCCGATGCCGCCGCGGCCCGGTGCGGTGGCGATCGCGGCGATGGGGGAAGTATCAAGTTTCATAGTTGTGATTGTAATTTAATTGCCGCAACAGGCTGGCGGCATTCTGTTGCCGCGCGCGGGCAAAAAAAAACCCGTGGGGAACACGGGCTTTTCGGGACACTGCAAGCAAACGCCTATTTCTTGGCTGCCGCGTCTTCAAATTTCTTGGTGATGACCCATTGCTGGCCGATCGACAAGATGTTGTTCACAACCCAGTACAGTACCAGGCCCGACGGGAAGAAGATGAACATGACCGAGAACGCCAGCGGCATGAACAGCATCATCTTCGCTTGCATCGGATCGGCTGGCGCCGGGTTCAGCTTGGTCGTGATGAACATCGAGATCGCGTACAGCACCGGCAGGATGTAGTACGGGTCCGGCGCGGTCAGGTCGGTGATCCAGCCGATCCATGGGGCGCCGCGCATTTCGGCGGACGCCTGCAGCACCCAGTACAGGGCGATAAAGACCGGCATCTGGACCAGGATCGGCAGGCAGCCGCCCAGCGGATTGATCTTTTCGGTCTTGTACAGTTCCATCGTGGCCTGGTTCATCTTGGCCGGGTCGCCTTTGTACTTCTCGCGGATGGCTTGCATTTTCGGCGTGACCACCTTGATGCGCGCCATGCTCTTGTAACCGGCAGCCGACAACGGGAAGAACAGCAGCTTGATCAGGATGGTGAAGGCGATGATGGTCCAGCCCCAGTTGCCCAGGACGTTATGGATCTGGTCCATGACCCAGAAAATCGGCTGCGCGATGATGTGCAGGAAACCATAATCCTTGACCCGTTCCAGGCCCGGCGCGATGGCGGCCAGCTTGTTTTCGTCCTGCGGACCGGAATACAGCCTGGCGTCGTTGGTGACGCTCTTGCCCGGCGCGATGATGCCCAGAGGCATGATCGTACCGATGGCGTACAGGTTCGGGCCATCTTTCTTGGTGAAGATTTCACGCGGCATGTTTGCCGGCGGCAGGAAGGCCGAGACAAAATAGTGCTGCGAAATGGCAACCCAGCCGTCGTCAGCCTTTGTGGCGTGCTCGGCGTGGCCTTTTTTCTCGATGGTGTCGAACGTCAGCTTTTGATAGTGATCGGCCGGGGTGTACATGGTCGGGCCGGTGTAGCTGGAATTGAAGTAGGACTCGCCCTCCGGCTTGTTACCGTGGTGCAGCAACTGCAGGTACAGCGACGGGCTGACCGGAGTGGCCCCCACGTTGGCCACGTCGTGGCGCATGCCGATCAGGTAATCGCCGCGCTTGAAGGTGAAGGTCTTGGTCAGCTTGACGCCGCCCTGTTCGGCTTCGAGCACGAGCTGGATTTCGTTGGCACTGTCGAGCGCGCGCGGGCCGGACTTGGCGATGAAGCCCGTTTCCTTGGCCGGCAGGGTCAAGTCCTTGACATTGCTGAGCAAGCCGGTCTGGGCCAGGTACATGCCCTTGGACGTCACATCGAACAGGACCTGGTTCTTGGTCTTGTCGTTGGCATCCTTAAACTTGAGCAATTCAAGGCGCTTGATCACGCCACCGACGGTATCGATGTCGACTTTCATGACATCGGTGGTCATGGTGATCGTTTCGCCCTGGAAGGCGGGCTGCGCGGCGGTGCCAGGCACGCCGGCGGCGGCCGGCAGGCCAGCGGCCGGCGCCGTGTTGGCGACCGTGGCGACCTTCGCAGGCGGCGTGGCGGAAAACATGGACTGTTTGCCGTTCGATACCATCCAGTTGTTCCAAAGAACCACCAGCGATACGGAAAACACGATCCACAGGATAGTACGTTTATTGATTTCCATTGAGGTATTGGTCAGGAGTGGTTGCAGCCGCAAGCGGCTGTAGAAGAATTCTTCGGGTGCGCGGGCGGCACCGGATCGAATCCGCCATCATCCCACGGATGGCAGCGGCACAGGCGGCGCGCGGCCAGCAGGCTGCCGCGTGCGGCGCCGTGGGTGCGGATCGCTTCGATCGCATAATTGGAGCAGGTCGGGTAAAAGCGGCAGCGCTGCCCCAGCATCGGGGATAACATCAGCTGATAGCCACGCAATAACCAGACCAGCAGGGTATTCATGGTGACGCTTTCGGCGCGGGCGTCCCGTAGGGCGTTGCATCGCTCGCCGCATCGCTCGGCGCGCTATGTGACGCACCCTGAGGCGCACTACGTGGCGCACTATGTGACGCACTATGTGACGCTTGTGACGAAAACAGGCGCGCAATTTCAGCGCGCAGGATCGCCTTGAGCGCGGCGGTGGTGGCCGGGCCTTGCTTGGTATTGACCGGGCGCGCCAGGCGCACGATGCAATCGACGGGCGGCAGCGGTGCCATGCGAAACAGCTCGCGCGTCACGCGCTTGATCGTATTGCGGGTGACGGCCCGGGGCGCAAAGCGCTTGGCCACGACCACGCCGAGCCGCGCATGCGGCAAGTCGTTCGAGCGGGTGTAGAGCACGAAGTGGGCTGTTTTTTGGGCGGGGCGCAAACGAAAAACGGATGAAAATTCATCCGTTTTAACGATACGCCGAACGCGCGCGAAGTCGTGTGAACCTTCGCTAGTCATAGCCAACCGCGATCGGGCAGTAAGTGCCAGACTTATACAGCCAGGCGTTTGCGACCCTTGGCGCGGCGTGCATTGAGCACATCGCGACCGCCACGGGTAGCCATACGTGCACGGAAGCCGTGCGTACGTTTGCGACGAACGACGGAAGGTTGGTAAGTACGTTTCATGGTGGTCTCGCTTAAAGCAAAATAAAATGCAAAATCGGGTCTGACGTCCCGTCAGTTTTCGGCGCCAAGGACATTTCGCAGATGTTAAGCCAGCGACACGCCACAGCAAAAATACTCATATTTACCCGCTAAGCCACAGCTATAAGTCACAATAAACTGACTCATTTGCACGGAGTACGGGCGGGGAACCTTGGATTAGAACTCATTTCACTGGCCCTTGTCAAGGAAGGTTGTGGTTTGGGGACTGGCCGGAGGTGGTTTTGGCGGGGAAATGTGGGGCGGGAAGCACAGTGCAGCTTCCATCGCCCGTCCCCGCCGTCGTTCCCGTCCCCCGCCGTCATTCCCGCCCCCCAGCGTCGTTCCTGGCACTGCCAGAAACGACTTCCCGCGAAGGCGGGAACGCATGCGTTCCCCCCAAGTTCGTGCTGAAGCCACTGGCTGCGCGGATAACTTGGGTTCCCGCCGAGTGCCGCCTTGGCGCGGGAACGACGGGCGGGGAGCGCGTGTGATGCGGGACGCGGAACGCGCGCACACCGGGCAAGGCACCCGAACGACGTAAATTTACGACAACTTGCCTTTCTTCTATTTCCCCTCTGCCACGTCGCCCCCGCACCGAAAATAAGCGGCGTGCCTGTGGATAACTCTGGCCTTCGCGGGTAGAATAGCGTGTTACGTGTGGCGAACCGCTCGCAACGCATGCGCTAGCGAAGCATCATCGAACCGCCCCTCCACACCTTATTCAGACAGAAGATTCATGGAAAATTTTTGGCAGACCTGTTCCGCGCAGTTGGAACTGGAGCTGACGCCGCAACAATTCAGTGCGTGGATCAAACCGCTGGTTGCCCTCGATTACGAGGACGGCAAGTTGCGCATCGCAGCACCGAACCGCTTCAAGCTGGACTGGGTGAAGTCGCAGTTCGCCAACCGCATCACCGCCCTCGCCTCCCAATACTGGGAAGCGCCGACGGAAGTGCAGTTCGTGCTCGACCCGCGTAACGCGCTGCCGAAAAAGCCGGTCGCGCCCCATCCGGCCCCGAACGACGGCCCCATGCCCGGCACCATCAACAATGGTCCCGGCAATGGCCCGGCGGATAACCCGGCTGCGCCGGAAATGTTCAATATCGGAAATTCGCCGCGCCGCGAACAGAGCCGCGTCAACACCGACCTGACCTTCGACAGCTTCGTCACCGGTAAGGCCAACCAGCTGGCGCGCGCCGCCGCGATCCAGGTGGCCAACAATCCGGGCGTGAGCTACAACCCGCTGTTCTTCTACGGCGGCGTGGGCCTCGGTAAAACGCACTTGATCCACGCGATCGGCAACCAGGTGATGGCCGACCAGCCGGGCGCCAAGATTCGCTACATCCACGCGGAACAGTATGTACGCGACGTCGTCACCGCCTATCAACGCAAGGGCTTCGACGACTTCAAGCATTACTACCACTCGCTGGACATGCTGCTGATCGATGATATTCAATTCTTCGGCGGCAAGAGCCGCACGCAGGAAGAATTTTTCTATGCCTTCGAGGCCCTGATCGCCGCCAAGAAGCAGATCATCATCACCAGCGACACGTATCCAAAAGAAATCACCGGCATGGACGACCGCCTGATCTCGCGTTTCGATTCCGGCCTGACGGTGGCGATCGAGCCGCCGGAGCTGGAAATGCGCGTGGCGATCCTGCTGAAAAAAGCCCAGTCCGAGGGCGTGACGTTTTCCGACGACGTGGCCTTTTTTGTCGCCAAGCACCTGCGCTCGAACGTGCGCGAGCTCGAAGGCGCGCTGCGCAAGATCCTGGCGTACTCGCGCTTCCACGGCAAGGACATCACCATCGATGTGGTGAAAGAAGCGCTGAAGGATTTGCTGTCGGTACAGAACCGCCAGATCTCGGTGGAAAACATCCAGAAAACGGTGGCCGACTTCTTCAGCATCAAGGTGGCCGACATGTACTCCAAGCGCCGCCCCGCCAACATCGCGCGGCCGCGCCAGATCGCGATGTACCTGGCCAAGGAATTGACGCAGAAGAGCTTGCCGGAGATCGGCGAACTGTTCGGCGGGCGCGACCACACCACGGTGCTGCACGCGGTGCGCAAGATCGCACTCGACCGCACCAAGAATGCGGAGTGCAACCATGAGCTGCACGTCCTGGAACAGACTTTGAAGGGTTAAAGCCCGAATTAATGTGCGGACGGCAATTTCTGGCAAAATATAGCATTAGCAGCAAGGTTACCGTGGCCCTGTTGTTGCGTTGTCAGCCTCCAGGCAAGCCCGCTTGCCGGGGGCGGCCGGCGTAGCGGCACTGCGAACCGGGCCATACAGTATATTTCTGACAACTCTACCGAGGATTACTATGCAATTGGTCAAAACCACCCGAGATACCCTTCTCCGGCCACTGCAGATCGTGAGCGGTATTGTCGAGCGTCGGCACACTATGCCGATTCTGGCCAATATCCTCATCCGCAAGGACGGCGAAAACGTCTCATTCCTGTCGACGGACACCGAGGTCCAGATCACGACGCACGCCAGGATCGGCTCGGGTGCCGATGTGGCCGGTACCACCGTGGCCGCGCGCAAGCTGCTGGACATTTTGCGCGCCCTGCCCGAATCGGGCGACGTCACGATGACCTTGCTGAACAAGCGCCTGACGGTACAGACCGGCAAATCGCGCTTCGCGCTGCAAACCCTGGCGGCGGAAGAATTTCCGACCGTCGCCGTCGCGGACGCTTACAACGCCACGGTGACCCTGCCGCAGAAAACGCTCAAGCACCTGTTCAACATGGTGCACTTTTCGATGGCGCAACAGGATATCCGTTACTACCTGAACGGCCTGCTGCTGGTGCTCGATGGCCGCAACGTGATCGCCGTGGCGACCGACGGCCACCGCCTGGCGTTTTGCCAGGTCGAGACCGAGCAGGAATTCACGCGCCAGGAAGTCATCATTCCGCGCAAGACGATCATTGAGCTGCAGCGTCTGCTGGAAGAAAGCGACGAGACGGTCCAGCTGGACATTTCGACTTCGCAAGTCAAGCTGACCTTCGCCGACATCGAGCTGGTCTCGAAGCTGGTGGAAGGCAAGTTCCCGGATTACACGCGTGTGATTCCGAAGGGCTACAAGAACGACTTCACGATCGGCCGCGATGAGCTGCTGCGTTCCTTGCAGCGCGCAGCGATCATGACCAGCGACAAGTTCAAGGGCGTACGCTGCATCATCAGCCCGGGCAGCATGAAGATCAGCTCGACCAATGCGGACCAGGAAGAAGCGGTCGAAGAACTGGAAATCGACTACGGCGGCGACAGTGTCGACATTGGTTTCAACGTGACCTATCTGCTGGACGTGTTGAACAATTTGAAGTGCGACCAGATCAACATCGCCCTGGGCGATTCGAATTCGTCGGCGCTGATTTCGATTCCTGACAACGCGGACTTCAAGTACGTTGTCATGCCGATGCGCATTTAAGCAGCAAGAATTACGGCAAGCCAAGCAGCACGCAGCACCCGGAAATTAGCACCGTCGTTCCCGCGCCAAGGCGGCACTCGGCGGGAACCCAAGTTTGCTCCGTAGTTACAGGCGGCTCGACGAAATTGGATTCCCGCCTTCGCGGGAACGACGGGATAGCGGTTCCGACATTTAGCACCCGATACATCGTTTTTTGAGAAAGCAGTCCATGTCCGAGAACACACCAGCAATCCCCGCCAAGATCGAAGAATACGGAGCCTCCTCAATCCAGATCCTCGAAGGTCTGGAAGCGGTGCGCAAGCGCCCCGGCATGTACATTGGCGACACCTCGGACGGCACCGGCCTGCACCACCTGGTGTTCGAAGTGCTGGACAACTCAATCGACGAATCGCTGGCGGGTCACTGCACCGAAATCCACGTCACGATCCACTCGGACAATTCGATATCGATCACCGACAACGGCCGCGGCGTACCGACCGGCCTCAAATTCGACGACAAGCACGAGCCGAAGCGCAGCGCCGCCGAAATCGTGATGACCGAACTGCACGCCGGCGGCAAGTTCGACCAGAACTCGTACAAAGTCTCGGGCGGTTTGCACGGCGTGGGCGTGTCCTGCGTAAACGGCCTGTCGAAACTGCTCAAGCTGACCATCCGCCGCGACGGCAAAGTCCATTACATGGAATTCGTGCGCGGTGTTCCGCAGAACCGCTTGATCGAAATGATCGACGGCGTTGCTGTGTCGCCGATCAAGGTCATCGGCGAAACCGACAAGCGCGGCACCGACGTCCACTTCTGGGCCGACGAAGAAATTTTCACGCACGTCGAATTCCACTACGAAATCCTGGCCAAGCGCATTCGCGAACTGTCGTTCCTGAATAACGGCGTCAATATCAAACTGACCGACCAGCGCACCGGCAAGGAAGAGATTTTTGCGTTCGAAGGCGGTACGCGCGGCTTCGTCGAATACATCAACAAAGCCAAGACCGTCCTGCACCCGACCGTATTCCAGGCCACCGGCGAACGCCTGTCGGACCAGGGCACGAATATCAGCGTCGACGTCTCCATGCAATGGAACGACGCCTACAACGAACAGGTACTGTGCTTCACCAATAACATCCCGCAGCGCGACGGCGGCACCCACCTGACCGGCCTGCGCGCCGCGATGACGCGCGTGATCAACAAATATATCGACGAGCACGATTTCGCCAAGAAAGCCAAGGTTGAAATCAGCGGCGACGATATGCGCGAAGGCCTGACCTGCGTGCTGTCGGTCAAAGTGCCGGAGCCGAAATTCAGCTCGCAGACCAAGGACAAGCTGGTATCGAGCGAAGTGCGCGGCCCGGTCGAGGAAATCGTCGCCAAGACGCTGACCGACTACCTGATGGAAAAGCCGAACGACGCCAAGATCATCTGCGGCAAAATCGTGGAAGCGGCGCGCGCGCGCGAAGCGGCGCGCAAGGCGCGCGACCTGACCCGCCGCAAAGGCATCATGGACGGTTTGGGCCTGTCGGCCAAACTGGCCGATTGCCAGGAAAAAGACCCGGCCTTGTGCGAACTGTACATCGTCGAGGGTGATTCGGCAGGTGGCTCGGCAAAACAAGGGCGCGACCGTAAATTCCAAGCCATTTTGCCGCTGCGCGGCAAGGTGCTGAACGTGGAAAAGGCGCGCTTTGAAAAGATGCTGTCGTCGGAACAGATCACGACCTTGATCGCGACCCTGGGTACGTCGATCGGACCGGACGAATTCAACGTCGACAAGCTGCGCTATCACCGCATTATTATCATGACCGATGCGGACGTCGACGGCGCCCACATCCGCACCCTGCTGCTGACCTTGTTCTATCGCCAGATGCCGCAACTGGTGGAACGCGGCCATATCTATATCGCGCAACCGCCGCTGTACAAGGTGAAGGCGGGCCGCGACGAGCGTTATCTCAAGGATGACGTGGAAGAGGCGAGCTACATGATGACGGTGGCGTTAAATACCGCCGTGCTGACCCCGCGCGACGGTGGCGAACCGATTTCCGGCGAACCGCTGGCCGAACTGGTACGCCAGTTCAACCTGGCGAATGCGATCATGATGCGCCTGACGCGCGTGATCGACCGCGCCGCGCTGACCGCCATCATGACCGGCGTGACGCTGGATCTGAATACGCTGGACAGCGCCGGGGTATCGGCCGCCGCGATGGAGAAGATGATCGACGACAAAGCCGTCAAGGTAAGCGTACGTTCGGACGACCTGAGCGAAAAACACGCGCTGCGCATCGAGCGTATGCACCACGGCAATATCCAGGTCAGCTCGATCGATGCCGATTTTGTGCAGGGCGCCGATTACTCGACCTTGGCCAATGCGGCTGCGACCTTCCAGGGATTGATCGGCGAAGGCGCGTTTATCCGCCGCGGCGAAGGCGAGCGCATGAAGGAAACGGCGGTTGACGACTTCCACCACGCGATGCAATGGCTGCGCGACGAAGCCGAGCGCACGGTCAGCAAGCAGCGCTACAAAGGGCTGGGCGAGATGAATCCGGAACAGCTGTGGGAAACCACGATGGACCCGACCGTGAGGCGTTTGCTGAAAGTGCAGATCGATGATGCGATTGCTGCGGATCAGATTTTCACCACGCTGATGGGTGATGAGGTTGAGCCACGCAGGAATTTTATTGAGTCGAATGCGCTGCGTGCCGGAAATATCGACGCTTAAGCTTTGTCGGGATGTACGACGTCATCACATATGACGTAAATCTCAATAGTCGACAGATCGGCCACCCAGAACGGTGGCCTTCTTTTTCACGTGAATCCGCCTGTCAAAAGCAATTGACCTTTGCCAATTTGGTCCGGTCAGTTGAGATTAAACAAGGCAAATACAGGAAGCGCGCATGACGGGCAAGGTTATTCCCTTTAATCCCTTGGACAAAAAAAACCTTGGTGCGAGTGTTGCTGAGGCCTTGTTGACCAAGGAAGTGCATCCGCTGGGCGATGTACCGATGTTCGAGGGGGCCGGGATCTATGCAATTTATTACACCGGTGATTTTCAGGCCTATCAACAAATCTCACGTCTGAATCGGGAAGAGAACTTCCAACTCCCTATTTATGTTGGCAAAGCGATCCCCGCAGGCGCGCGGATGGGGGCTAACCTGGAGTTGGCGGCGGGAAGAGTATTGCAAAAGCGCCTCAAAGAACACGCTGAGAGCGTGAAAGCGGCTGAGAATCTGGATATCCAGGACTTTCAGTGCCGTTTCTTGGTGGTGGACGACATCTGGATCCCGCTTGGGGAGTCGCTGATCATCGCTAGGTTCACGCCAATTTGGAACTCAGCGATTGATGGCTTTGGTAATCACAATCCCGGTAAAGGCAGACTCGCCGGCAAGCGGTCACGTTGGGACGTGTTGCACCCCGGGCGTGGCTGGGCAACAAATCACGCGGAGCGCCTCGAGACCCCAGCGCAATTGGCCGAAAAGGCACAAACTCACCTGAACATTCTTCCACCGTGCCTGTCGGGACAATTCATCCAAGCCGAGGGCGAATAAAATGATAGCGCTTACCGCCGCTATGCCACCGCGAGCAGCGGCGGGGTGTGGCGCGCGGCGCGCAAATGACCGCATACGCTGCCAGCCATCACTGATGCCAATCGTACTGGAACCGCATTGCCAAGCTGACGCATCGTTTCACCCCAAGTTCCCTCGAAGATGAAGGTATCCGGGAAGGTCTGAATTCTGGCCGATTCGCGCACGGTAAAATAGCGAACCGAGCCATCCGGTCGTCGCAGCATGTTCTCGCCACCAGGCACACCATGATCACCCGCTTTCAGTGCCTTGGCAGGTTCATCGAGTGGACTGCCAGTATGGCCGGCATAGCTCCGAGCGCCAGGCTGGAAACGATGAGCCGCTACAAGCTCCATATCCGGCCGCCGTTCTGGATCCGGCAAATCCGCAATAGCATCTCTGACTGTCCGCCATGGCAGACGCACTTGAGCCGGGTCGAGCTCCAATAAACCCTGCAGCTTACGCTCGATACCCTCTGGTCTAGCGGGACGATTACGTCGCGCAATACGGTGACGGTCCCAATACATGCCGTCCGCGCTCCACTGATCAAGCAAGAGGGCATCTTGACTATGGCTGGCAAATGGAAATTCATACTGGTTGGGGACATCGGCCCGGAAACCCACGATGAAAATACGCATGCGCTTTTGCGGCACGCCATAGTTGGCGGCATTAACAAGTCGCCATTCGACACGGTATTCGCTACGAGCACGAGTCCCCTTGTGACGATCCAGTCTGGCAAGATGAAGCATCCACGGTTCGTCCCTACGAGCCTGAAAAGCTGGAAACTCAAGTTGCAACAAGATATACCGGAAGTAATCTGAGAACGCCGCCCGCTTCAAACCTTGCACATTCTCGAAAACGAACGCACTCGGCTGGGTTTCACGAACAGCACGGATGGCTTGCGGAAACATGTCCCTCGGGTCAAGAAACCCACCAGCCTTTCCACCCATTGAGAATGGCTGGCATGGTGGCCCGCCGGTGACCAGATCGATTCCTTGGAAGGCATCGTATTGGAACTGGCGGACGTCACCCTCGGTAACGTCCGGCCAATGAGAAACCGGCTCCACATTGGCGCTCTGGTTACGCCTGATTGTCTGACACGCATGGGTGTTCCACTCAACGACAGCTTGATGAGCAACGCCATGCTCCGAAAACCCCAGCGCCAAGCCTCCGGCACCTGCAAAAAGTTCGATTGATTGGAGCGGCATGATCGTCTATTGTAGTTCTTTAATACAAATTATCCCAAAGCGGGTCCTGCTTGGAGCGTTCGACGGAAGCTTGGGGCTCCTGTTGACAGCAGAAAACAAAGCAGTATAAAGCAAGCATCGAGTGGGATGGGAAAGCAGGTGAGCGCATTATACTGTATGTCCATACAGTCGCCAACCGAATCAAGCGTGCGCTCCCTGTTCACTCGAAGAGATCATCAGCACTGTTCCACAGTATACTTGAGCCATCTCAAAAACGATTGTCGTGTTTACGCTAGCAGCCTGTCGGACTATGGGTACAAAAGAAATATTTTGCCCCCACTGCTGAAAATTTAGGCTGAATTTCGGCATTTAAATGCCTCGGATGGTGTCCGCAGTTCATATTTTTTCGTTTGAGGCGCGCCATCGCGTTTTCGTTTTCTAAGTCCGACAGACTGCTAGCACGTGTTTCGCCCAGAACCCCGGCCAGCCATCCACGCCTGCCCCGGCAAACGAACGTGCTCAGGTTCTCAAGAACCCCGTCCCACTGACCATCGAGGAAGACAAGCGAACGGACGAATTGCGCATTGTCAGTCGTGAAAAAGCCGCCAACTCGAATTTGGCGAACATCGTTGCCGGTATCGCGCAGGCGAAGCAAGGTATCACCCTCTACCCTCACAGCGGCGCGAGCACAAAATTTTATGGCGGCGCAATCTGACAAATCCATTGCTGGGCGATTTTCAAAAAGCGCTCGACCAAAGATAATCGACCTTCTGATGAACGACGGCAGCACCGCTGCTGCCTACAAAAATCCCATCACTCTCGCGCCTCTTGCCTGGCATCTGGTTTATCACGACCAAGGGACGCGGACAGTGCAGGAAGATGATTACGTACTGCGCTTCGCCGTTCATATTGGCAAGATTGCCGAAGGGAAGGAAGACAACTTCGTGCGCAGGGCGAATCGTCCTGGACGAAGCTGCCAGTACGTTTCCGAGCCGCGCGCATTGGCTGCGTGGAAGTCGAATGACTACGCGGCCGTCGCGACCGAGCAAAAGCTGGCCGTCCAGGCATGCATCGATTCCCTGACGCCCTTGCTTACAGAATTTCTGGGCATCGATTACCACACGAAGGTGCGCACCGCCAAAATCAACTGCAAGTCGAAATGGGTCGAGTGTAACGAGGCAGCAGAGAAGACGGGCGATCCGATGCCCGGTTATAAAGTATGCAGGGCAAACTTCAATCAGTGTGGTAACCGCGACATCGAGCCCTTGGTCGCGGGGACGCCCGTCGGCAAATGCAAAGTCACTTACGCCGCCTGCAAGAAAACGGTCATCGACAAAGCCCGTGCGCTCAATCCGGGGGCAACGCCGGAGAGGATTGAGTTCAATCCATGCTGGATAGAACACAACGCCTGCGTCGAAGCAACCAAGTAAGCCGCAAAGGGTCCCGGCTGGCAACCACCGCGCGCGCAAAAGCCTGCCCCGCCGCAAAAAGCCGAGCCCCGCGCCCGGCTTTTTACCGCCAAGCCCCAGGGCAGCATCATCGAACTCCCCCATCAAATGATTTATACTGCCGCGCAGCATAAATTTAGGCCCTACACAGCATACAATCCCGGTTCCGGCCCTGCGGCACCTTTGCCCGGCCAACCCTATCAGTCCGACACACAGCCGGCATACTCAGGAGTAATTGATGATCGACTCGTCGCCGAATTCGAATCACCCGTCCCAGGACAACAACCAGCGCCCTTCTTTCCTGCGCCGCATTCCGATCGCCTTCGGCGCCTTCTTCGGCGTGCTGTCGGATGCCGACTTCGCCGGCCGGGTTGAGCGCGTGCGTCACGGCAGCATCCCCGCGCCAACGCCCGCCCCAGCTCCGGCTCCAGTAGCCCCGGTCGCCGCCGCACCAGCGCCAGCACCCAAACCAGCGGCCCCCACGCCCGACACCGCCCTGCAACTGCTGTCCCTGTTCCAGCGCGATGCGCGCCTGATCGACTTCACCCAGGAAAACCTGAGCGGCTTCTCCGACGCCGACATCGGCGCCGCCGCGCGCGTGGTCCACGAAGGCTGCGCCAAGGTGCTGCGCGAACACTTCACCATCGTCCCCGTGCGCGACGAAGCCGAAGGCAGCCGCGTCACCCTGAACGAAGGCTTCGACGCCCGCGCCGTGCGCCTGACCGGCAACGTGGTCGGCAAGGCCCCGTTCAACGGCAGCATCAGCCATCGCGGCTGGCGCGCGTCAGACGTCCGCCTGCCAACCCTGGCCGCCGGCCACGACGCCACCGTGCTGGCCCAGGCGGAGGTGGAACTGTGAGCAACGCCTACTTCTCGATCGGCATCGATCTCGGCACCACCCATTGCGCCCTGGCCTATGTGGACCTGACCGCCAGCGATGGCGAAAAAACCACCCACGGAGTCCTCGACATTCCCCAGCTGGTCGATGCCGGCGCGGTTGGCCAGGCGCACCTGCTGCCATCGTTCCTGTACATGCCGCACGCCGATGAATTGCCGCCCGGCGCGCTGAACCTCCCATGGACCAGCACCCAGGACTACGCCGTCGGCGAATTCGCCCGCGCGCGCGGTGCCCAGACGCCGATCCGCCTGGTGTCGAGCGCCAAGAGCTGGCTGTGCCATCCCGGCGTGGACCGCCGCGCCGCCATCCTGCCAAGCGACGCGCCACCGGAAGTGACCAAGCTCTCGCCGCTGGAAGCGTCCACCCGCTACCTGGCGCACCTGCGCAATGCGTGGAACGCGGCCCATCCGGAAGCGCCGTTCGACGAGCAGGACATCACCGTCACCATTCCCGCCTCGTTCGACCCGGCCGCGCGCGAACTGACCGTGGAAGCGGCCAAGGCTGCCGGCTACGTCAACCTGACCCTGCTGGAAGAGCCGCAAGCCGCGCTCTACAACTGGATCCAGAACAGCGGCGGGCGCTGGCGCAAGGATGCCAAGCCGGGCGACATCATCCTCGTCATCGACGTCGGCGGCGGCACCAGCGACTTTTCGCTGGTCACCGTCCTGGAACGCGAGGGCAACCTGGAACTGCACCGCATCGCCGTGGGCGACCACATCCTGCTGGGCGGCGACAATATGGACCTGGCGCTGGCCCACCTGGTGGCGCGCAAGGTTGCCGCCAGCGGCACCCAGCTGGACGCCTGGCAAATGCGCGCGCTGGCCTACGCCTGCCGCGCGGCCAAGGAAAACCTGCTCAGCGACGCCCAGCTGGCTACCCAGCCAATCGTCGTGCCGAGCCGCGGCTCCAAGCTCATCGGCGGTTCGGTCCGCACCGAGCTGACCCAGGAAGAAGTACGCGCCACCATCCTCGAAGGCTTCTTCCCGCAGGTGGAAGCGGCGGCGCGTCCGGTCAGCCGTCCGCGCGGCGGTCTGGTCCAGCTGGGCTTGCCGTACGCGCAGGATGCCGGCGTCACCCGCCACCTGGCCGCCCTGCTGGGCCGCCAAACCAACGCGACGGCCGAGCTGGAAGGCTTTGCCGGCAAGATCAGCGAGGGCGCCAGCTTCCTGCACCCGACCGCCGTGCTGTTCAATGGCGGCGTGTTCAAGTCGGACGTCCTGGCCGAACGCACCCTCACCACCCTCAACGACTGGCTGGCCGGCGAAGGCGCAGAACCTGCGCGCATGCTCACCGGCGCCGACCTCGACCTGGCCGTGG
The DNA here is from genome assembly GCF_030348125.1 of Massilia sp. DJPM01. Lineage (NCBI taxonomy): Bacteria > Pseudomonadati > Pseudomonadota > Betaproteobacteria > Burkholderiales > Oxalobacteraceae > Massilia > Massilia sp. DJPM01. The sequence goes on along the minus strand of NZ_JAQOZV010000015.1, from coordinate 117,874 downwards.
CGCGCGGCGCCGCCTACTACGGTTACGTGCGGCGCGGCAAAGGCATCCGCATCCGCGGCGGCACCGCGCGCGCCTACTATGTCGCCATCGAATCGTCGATGCCGGCCGTGCCGGGTTTCGAGCCGCCGATCCAGCTGCTCTGCGTGGCGCCATTCGGGATGGAAGAAGGCATCGAAGCGCAACTCAAGACCCAGCAGTTCGGCCTGGTGGTCGGGCACGTCATCACCCTGCGCTTCTTCGGCTCGTCGGTACGGCGCCAGGACCGCCTGGGCGACCTGCTCGACTTCTGGCATCCGGACGAGATGCAGGAAGTCGGCGAAATCCAGGCCACCCTGCCTGCCGAAGGCCGCCAGGCGGGCGACGTGGTCGCGGTGACCCTGGCCGCCGTTGCCACCGATACCGGCACCCTGGAACTGGTCGCGCAAGCCGTCCAGGGCGAAGAGCGCTGGAAGGTGGAGTTCGACGTGCGCGGCAACAACTAGGGCACGTATGGCGCGCCAGTACATCGTCGGCATCGACCTCGGTACCACCAATACCGTGGTGGCGTACGCGCCCATCGATGCGCAGGCGGACGGGCGCGCCGCCATCACCCTGTTCGAGATCGAACAACTGGTGGCGCCGGGCCAGGTGGCTGCCTTGCCGCTGCTGCCATCGGTGCGCTACCACCCGCTTGATGACGAATTGCCGGCGGCCGCTATCCGGCTGCCGTGGCCGCAAGATCATGCGCAGGCGCAGCCGGTCGTCATCGGCCAACTCGCGCGCCGGCTCGGTGCGCAAGTGCCGGGGCGGATGGTGGCCAGCGCCAAAAGCTGGCTGTCGCACACCGCCGTCGACCGCCTGGCGGCGATCCTGCCGTGGGGCGCCGCGCCCGACGTGGCCAAGGTGTCGCCGGTGGCGGCCAGCGCCAGCTATCTGGCTTACCTGCGCTCAGCCTGGAACAGCAAGTTTCCCGCTACTCCCCTGGAGCAGCAAGAATTGGTGCTGACGGTCCCGGCATCGTTCGACGAAGGCGCGCGCGCGCTGACCCTGAGCGCGGCGCGCCAGGCCGGACTGCATCAACTGCGCTTGCTGGAAGAGCCGCAGGCGGTCTTCTACGATTGGCTGTTCCGCCATCGCGGCGAGCTGGCCGATGAACTGGCGCACACGCGCATGGTGCTGGTGTGCGACGTCGGCGGCGGCACCACCGACCTGAGCCTCATCAAGGTCGACCTGCACGATGGCCAGCCGCAACTGACGCGCATCGGCGTGGGCAACCACGTGATGCTCGGCGGCGACAACATGGACCTGGCGCTGGCCCATGTGACCGAAGCGAAAATGGCGCAGATGGCGGGTACGGACCAGCCACGCGCGCATCTGTCCGCCAGTGCCCTTTCTCAATTGATGGAACGCTGCCGCGCCGCCAAGGAGCAATTGCTGGCGGCCGACGCGCCCGAGCAGGCGCAAGTGACCCTGCTCGGTTCCGGTTCGCGCATGATCGGCGGCATGCGCTCGGTGGCGCTCACGAAAGAGGAAGTCGGCAACATCATCGTCGATGGCTTTTTCCCGCAGGTGGCGGCCACCGATCACGTGCAGCAAGGCCGCGCCGGTATCGTCGAGTTCGGCTTGCCGTACGCGCGCGACCCAGCCGTTACCCGTCACATCGCCGATTTTTTGCAGCAGCACGCCAGTGCCCTGCAAGCGGCGCAGGAAGACGGCACGGCCATGCCCGATACCTTGCTGCTCAATGGCGGCGTGTTCCGTGCCGATGCGCTGGTAGAGCGCTTGCAGGCAACCTTGGGCAACTGGCGTGGCACACCCTTGCGCCTGCTGCACAACGACAATCCGGACGTGGCCGTGGCGCGTGGCGCGGTGGCCTATGCCCTGTCGCTGCAAGGCCAGGCGCCGCGCATCGATGCCGGCGTGGCGCGCAGTTATTTCCTGGTGCTCGACGAGGCCGGCACCGGGCCGAAACGCGGCATCTGCATCCTGCCGCGCGGCAGCGAAACCGGCCGTGAAATCCTGCTCAAGGACCGCACCTTCGCCCTGCGCCTCGGGCAGCCGGTACGCTTTCACGTGATGACGTCGAACGCCGACGGCGCCGATGCGCCGCCGGCGCCAGGCGAACTGGTCGACCTCGACGACCCGAAATACGTGCGCCTGCCGCCGATTGCCACCGTGCTGCACGCGGCCGACGCCAAAGCCAAGCCGGCGGGCAGCAAACAGGAAACCGTCGTGCAACTGGCCACCGCGCTGACCGAGGTCGGCACCTTGGAAATGCACTGCGTCAATCTGACCGATCCCAGCCAGCGCTGGCTGCTGGAATTCGACCTGCGGCACGACAACGCGGCGGCCGAGAACGACAAAGCCAACGGCGCACCATCGCCGCAACTGACGGCCGCCATCGACAAGATCGAGCGCATCTTCGGCAAGAGCGGGGAACAAGTGACGGCGAAGGAAGTCAAGCAGCTGCGCGCGCAACTGGAGCAACTGCTGGGCGAGCGCGAGCAATGGCACACGCCCCTGCTGCGCCAGCTGTTCGACGCCTTGTGGCAACGCGCGCGCGGACGGCGCCGCTCCGCCGAGCACGAACGGGTATGGCTGAACCTGACCGGCTACTGCCTGCGCCCGGGCTTCGGCTACGCGCTTGACGAATGGCGCCTGGAGCAGCTGTGGACCCTGTTCGAGGCCGGCGTACGCCATGCCGACGACAAGCAGGCGCGCGCCGAATGGTGGACCTTGTGGCGCAGGGTCGCTGGCGGGCTGGGCGCCACCGAGCAACTGCGCCTGCTCGATGATTTCGCGTTCAACCTGCAAACCAACAAGGACGGCGGTGACGCCAGCCCTACGGTGGTGGCCGGCAGCGACGAAGACATGCTGCGCCTGGGCGCCTCGCTCGAACGCATTCCGGTCGATTACAAGGCGGAAATCGGCGGATGGCTGCTGGAGCGTATCCAAACGGCACCTGCCACGCCGGGCAAGGATGCTACCGGTGCCAGCCGCTACCTGTGGGCGCTGGGGCGCATCGGCGCGCGCCAGCCTTTCCACGGCAGCACGCACGACGTGGTGCCGACCGAGGTGGTGGAAGGCTGGCTCGATGCCATCCTGGCGCTCGACTGGAAGCGGGTCGAGTCGGCCGCCTTTGCCGCCGTGCACCTGGCGCGCATGACCGACGACCGTTCGCGCGACCTGCCGTTGGCGCTGCGCGAACGGATCGTGCAGCGGCTGCTGGCGATCAACGCGCCGCCGGCAACTGTCACGATGGTGCAACAGGTGGTGCAACTGGACCAGGCGACCGAGCGCTGGATCTTGGGCGAATCGCTTCCGCCCGGGCTCAAGCTGATCGCCTGATGCGCCAGGCTTGACGCGTGGCGCATCGTTTGCCATGCTCGCATGCTCGCTCACTTGCCCTCTTCGCCGATGAACACACTGCCCGAAGCGCTGAACAGCCTCACAAACACCGAACTCAAGCAGTTGCTTGCCAATTTCTCTGACAGCAAAAAAGTCTTACGCAAGGACATGATGGTCGCGGCCCTCCTCGACGACATGTCGGAAACCGGCTTGCCGCGTGTCTGGGCGATGCTCGATCCCTGCCAGCAACTGGCTGTGTGCGAAGCGGCGTACGATGCCAACGGCCATTTCGATGCCACGCGTTTTGCCGCCAAATACGATCAATCCCCGCGCTTTTATCATCCGGCGCGATCCGGCTACGGCCATGGCCCAATGAACGTGCTGAACCTTTTCCTGTTCGAGCATGGCGGCACCTACCAGCTCCCTGCGCAGCTTCGCCTGCGCGTGGCCGCCTTGTGCCCGGCGCCGGCGCCGAATGCGCTGGCAAGCCTGGCTGCTTTGCCGGAGCCGGGGCGGCAAGCGGGTGAGGATGACGATGAGATGCCGACCACGCAGCGCAATACCTCGCAAGATGCCCTGTACGAGGTCATCGCCATGCTGCGCATGGTCGATCAAAAGCTCATCACTGTCAGCGATAAAACCCGCATGCCCGGCACGGCTGCCTTGCGTGCGATAGAAGGCAAGCTGGCCAGCGCGGATTTTTATGACCCCATGGCCGCGTGCGACGCGTCGGACCAGCACATCGGCGCGATCAGACCAGTTGCGTGGCCGCTGCTTTTGCAGGCAAGTGGCTTGGCGGAACTGCATGGCAGCAAGCTCGGCTTGACCCCGACCGGTATCAAGGCCTTGCAAGCGCCGCCCGCCGACGTGCTGCGCGGCATTTGGAAGAAATGGCTGACCTCGACCATGTTCGATGAGTTCAACCGCGTCGATGCGATCAAAGGCCAGAAGGCCAAGGGACGCCTGACGCCGGTCGCGCCGCGGCGGGCGAGCATCGGCCAGTTCCTGCAGCGCTGCCCGACCGCGCGCTGGGTTGACGTCGATGAATTGGGTCGCTTCATGCGGGCCGAGGGCGCGCCGCTGGCCGTGGCCGCGGATGCGTGGTCGCTCTACCTGGAAGACCCCAATTACGGCGCGCTCGCTTATACCGACGACGAGTGGGATATCTTTGAACAGCGTTATCTGCTGTGCGTGCTGTTCGAATACTGTGCAACCTTGGGCATGGTCGACGTCGCCTATGCGTCGCCGCACAATGCGCGCACCCATTTTCAAGCCTTATGGGGCGGCGAGGGCATGAGCTTCCTGTCGCGTTACGACGGCCTGATGCATGTTCGCCTGACCGACCTGGGCGCGTATTGTCTCGGCCTTAGCCCGACCTACGTGCCACCCTCACGAGCCGCCTCGTGCGTTCTCTCGGTCAGCGCCAGCTTGCAGATCCGCGTGACGCAGGGCAGCCTGTCGGCCGAAGACGTACTGCTGCTGGAAAATTGGGCTAGCCGCGACAGCGCCGATCTGTGGCACCTGGACCGCGAAAAAACCGTCCTCGCGGTCGAGCGCGGCCAGGATACAGCGCAGTTGGAAGCCTTCTTGCAATCGCACGATAAGCAGCCCCTTCCGGTGCAGGTAGAAGGCTTTTTTCGCACCTGCAACAAGCAGGGCAAGGCGATGCGCGTGCTGGGCGCCAGCGTGCTGATCGAATGCGTCGATGCGGACACGGCCGACCTGATCGCCGGGCACAAGGACACGGCGCCCCTGTGCATGCGTGCGGGCAAGCAGCATCTGGTGGTGCAGGTCAAGCACGACGCGCGCTTTCGCAAGGCGGCACGCGCGCTCGGGTACGGCATACGGGAATAATCCCGGCATCCGTTGCAGCCACGGAAAGTTTACATTAAAGAAATTGAACACCTGGTACACTGGCCGCGTTCCCTTATCGATCGCGCCCACCCGTCCAGATGCCTGTTTCTTCCCCGCCCGAGGCATCGACCAAGAGTGCGGACTGGACCGACGAGGAACTGTCCGCCGCCGTGCGCGCCTATGTGGCGATGCTGCGCAGCGAACTGGCCGACGAGCCCATCAACAAGGCGGAAGTGAACCGCCAGTTGCGCGAGACGGCGTTGGCAGTGCGCACCAAGTCCGCCGTCGAATTTCGCATGCAAAATATTTCGTCGACCTTGTTCGACTTGCGCCTGCCTCACATTATCGGCTACCGTCCCGCCAGGAACGTGGGCAGCAGCGTCAAGCTGCGCATCGAGCAGATGCTGGAGGCGAACGGCCTGGACACGCTGACGATGTACCAGCGCACGGCGGACGAGCGCGAACTGGCGCACAAGGTCACTGCGCTGCTGCGCCAGCCTGGCGGCGCCATGCCGGCCGGATCCGCCGCGCCCGCCCAAGTGATGACGCACACCCTGCGCTACGTACGCGATCCGGCGCTCAAGGCCTGGGTGCTGAAGGTTGCCGACGGCATCTGCGAAGGCTGCGACATGCCGGCGCCGTTCACGGGCACCGATGGCTTTCCGTATCTGGAAGTGCACCACATCATGCCGCTCGCCAGCCATGGCCCGGACAAACCATCGAACACCGCCGCGCTGTGCCCGAATTGCCACCGGCGCTGCCATCTGTCCCTCGACCGCGACGAATTCCGGCTGGCGCTGTACGAAAAAATCGGCCGCCTCGTGCTGGAAGTCCCGGAACCGGTACTGCACGACACCGCAGCGTATATCGATGATGCGAGGGAAGCCTGATGCAATCCCGCAACATAAATACATGCAGCGCGACATCTTTTTTCATCTTGCGCTACAGTAACCACCCTTTGTCATTTTAGAAACATCCCACATGCGCGCCGCCCGACTGCCCCTCCTCCTGACCACCCTCTTCATTTCCGCTGGCGCCGCCCAGGCGGGCGAGCTCGAACAGCAAATGGTGCGCTGCTCCGTGCTTGGCGACCCAAGCGCGCGACTCGGCTGCTTCGACGCGCTCACCAAGGCCGCCACGGCCGACACCGTCGCCGGCAATCCGGCTTCGGACCCGACCGTTGCCGCTGCCAAGAAGACTGATCCAGCCGGGGCGGCAACGCCGATTCCTGCCGTGGCATCGGCCACCCCGGCACCGCCGGAAACGCCGATTTCGCGTACCGAACAGTTGTGGGAGCTGACCAAGGCCTCGCGCCGTGGCGTGTTTTCCTTCCGTCCGCACCGCGAAAATTACCTTCTGGTGGCCAACTACAGCACCTCGTCGAACGATGCGCCCTACCGCGACTTCACTCCCGGCGGCTTGAAGACCAAGCGCGTCGAACTGACCTATCAGCTGAGCCTGAAAATGAAGGCCGCCGAGCAGGTCGCCGGTTTGCCGGTCGATATCTGGCTCGGCTATACGCAGCAGAGTTTCTGGCAGGCGTACAACCGCGCGGCATCGAGCCCGTTCCGCGAAACCAACTACCAGCCTGAAATCATGGCGGTCCTGCCGATTAACCAATCGTTCGCCGGAGTCAATCTGCGCTTTGTCAATTTCGGCCTGGTGCACCAGTCGAACGGACAAACCTCGACCCTGTCGCGCAGCTGGAACCGCTTGTACACCGAAGTCGGCATTGATCGCGGCAATTTTGCGATGAGCGCACGCATATGGCGCCGCCTGGATAACGCCAAATCGAACAACGATAATGCGGACATCACCGATTTCCTGGCGCGCGGCGACGTGCGTGCCAGCTATCGCAAGGATGGCTATGAATATTCGATCATGGCGCGCCGGAATATGTCGACCGACCATGGCGCGATCCAGGCGGCGATGTCGTATCCGCTCACGACCAACCTGAAAGGCTATGTCCAGCTGTTTTCCGGCTACGGACAAAGCCTGATCGACTATAACTATTCGCAGCGTTCGGTCGGCGCCGGCTTTACCGTCGATTTCTGATCCGCGTTCCAACGCGGGATTAAAAAAACGGCCTCGAAAGAGGCCGTTTTCATGTGTGCCGCGGCCGCCATGCGCATGGCGGCCGGGTGATACCGCTACTTACGCGGCGGCCGGCTTGCCCGACAGGCGCTGGAGACGTTGCAGCGCGGTTTCGCCGCTGGTGTCGTTCTGCACCGACTTGCGGATCGCATCGATTTCCGCAGCCTGGTCGAGCGGCTTCTGGCCGATGTCGGCGACGATGCGCATGCCTTCGGCTTCGTTGCTCACTTCCTGGGCGCGGCGCGTCAAGGCGTTGAGCGCACTCGAATTGCCTTTCATGCCGGTCAGGCCGGCGAGCTGGCTCTGGCGCTCGGCGCGCATCGATTGCAGATCCTTCTGCGCCTGGGCCGCTGCCAGCTGCTGCAGCGCTTTCTTGGCCTGGGAATCGAAGTCGGCAAGCTGCTTGGACAGCGCGTCGATGATCTTTTGCAGCTCGTCCATGTAAGCCTTGGCGTCGGCTTCTTCCTGGATCTCTTGCGGCAGGCGGCTCTTGTTCGCTTCGAGTTCGTCGCAGAACATGGTCACGGTGGCTTCCGAAATCTTGCCGGCGGCCAGACGTTCGGCCAGCGTTTCCGTGGCTTTTTCGTCGTTGGCGATCAGTTCACGCAGGCTGACCACATCCTTGTGTTCCTTCTCGAAGGACGAGCGTGCCGATGCCAGCACTTGCGCGGTGGCGCGCAGGGTGTCGGCCAGACGGTCGCGGTCGGCCTCGGTCGCCGTTTCAGGGTCAAAATTGGCGATCGCTGACGATATACGGTCGCCCAGCACGCCGAAGTGCTTCGAAATCAAACGCGCCGTCAGTCCCCATCCACTTGCATTGCTCATCTTGAATCCCTTTCGTTGTTAAGTAAGACTGCCTGTACCGGACCGTTATTGGATAACGACCCGTTCTTGCTCCACCGGTAAGCCAATGACGAAATCGACATGGATACCGCGTTTTGAGTTATCGCCATTCACGCTGGAGATGATCTCCGTCGTGATCAGCAGATATTCGCTGCCGCCGCCCGGCAATTCGCGCACGTACGGCATGAAATACATTTCCTGCTTCAGACCCTGGGCTCCGGCGGCGTCGTCGATCCGGGTTTCGGTGCCCGTGAAGGGGGCCACGAACGTGGCGTTGCGCTCGCCCGCGTCGCGCACATAATCGAGACGGTCGCTGTCGCCGAACACGGTGGCCAGTTCATCTTCGCTCAGGCCCACGTCGTCGAGCTGCTCGCGCCACAGGGTGTAGGTCGGGTCGCCCAGGCCAAAGCCGGAGCGGCCGGTGTAGGCATCCTGGTCTTCCTCCGTTTCCGGAATCACGCGCGCCAGCTGGGTGCAATACATGATTTCGGCGACCGCGCCCTTGTCATCGGCATACAGCTGCAAGAACTTTTCCTTGGCATCGTCGTCGCCCTTGGCCAGGTAATAGCGATACAGCCCGCCCGCCAGATTGAGCTTGATCTGCGATACCGCCTGGATCAGCGTGTCCGTATCGCGCGGCATGGCGATCAGCGAACCGTTGGCTTGCGCCCGGATCAGGGGCGACATTTGCAGCTTCAGCATGCCGCCGATGCGTGCGCCAAGCGGCAAACCGTCATCTTCGCGCCGGGCTTTGCCATCGGCGCCATGATTGCCGGCGATGCCGCGCATGTAATCGAATGCGTTCTTCCAGCCCATGTCAATTCCTGTCAAAAGTATAGTTTGCCGTGCTTGGCGCCTTGCCGCGCCTTAAAAATTTCCAGCCCAGATAAGCACCCCAGGCCAGCACCGACAGGATCACCAGCCAGACGAAGGTACGCAGCAGCGATTTACCGAGCGAGCTTTCCTGTGGTACCTGGGCCGTAGCGACCGGGCCGGCGCTGCCCGGCGTGGTGCCAACCATCCCGCTATTGTTCGTATTGCCCTGATAACCGCTATTCGCATGCGAGTTGGACATCGACCTTCCCAGCAAGAAGCCGAGGATGGCATTGCCCATGCCGTTATTATTCTGCGGCACGATAATCGGTGCCGGCATCCCATTGCCGCCATATTGGCCATTCCGGTTGCCGTTGTACTGGCCACCACTGTTATTACCGTACTGCCCGCCGTTGCCCGATCCATATTGCCCGCCCGATGGCTGGGACGACGGCGCCGGCCTGATCTCGGGCGGCGCATTGGCCGCCTGCTCGGCCGCCCGGCGCGCCTCCAGCGTGCGCAAGGCATTGGCCTCGGCGCTACCCTTGTTCAGGCGCTGCGACAGCACCGAACCCGACTTCTGCAAGCCCGGCTGGGCGCCGCCGTCCTGCCGCGCAGGCGCGCTGCCGAAGGAACCGAAGCCCCCGGACCCGCCCTTCTTGCCCGCATCGGCGCTGCTATCGGGCGAGCGCGGCGACCACATCGAACCCGACTTCTGCGGCGCCGGCGCGCTGTCCTGCGAGCGCTGCGACCACGACGACCCGGATTTCTGGGGCGGCGGCGCCGACGGCGACGAGGATGAAGAGCGGCTGCCGAAGGAGCCGAACGACGAGTTCTTCGACGACGTTGACGAATTGCTACTTGATGGACTGGATTTTTGGGAGGAAAATCCACTCTTGTACGAACTTGAGCTCGACCGCGAGCTCGAACTGGATGCCGGTTTCGCGCCGGCCGTGACTGTGGCAGCGGCGGGTAGCAGCAGTGCCAGCAGCAACATGATCTGAGTTGACTTCATTTTTCTTTGGCCGGGTTGAAGGTTGAAAGAAGCATAACAGCACCAATACTGCCAATGCACCGGTAAAAATAGGCAAGATTCACCATGACTCGTAAATATCTGGACATGAACCAGCACGATGCGCTGTACAGCGTGGCGCGCCGCTATCCCGGAGGCCTGGACATGCTGGCCAAGGAGATTGGCATTTCCGCCAATGTTCTGCGCAATAAGCTCTCGCCCACCATTTCATCACATTACCCGTCGTTCGAGGAGGTTTCCATCATTGTCGAGCATTGCCACAAGGCTGGCGTGCAGGAAGCGCTGATGCCGCTGCACGCCTTGCTGAACCGGCACGGCATGGCGGCCTTCGTCGTGCCGCAGCCGGAACAGGTGGGCCGCGACGACCTGTCGCAGACGGTATGCCGGGTGATGAGCGAAGTCGGGGCCGTGGCCGAAGCCGTATCGAGCGCGCTGATGGATGGCGTTGTCACCAACGCCGAAGCGGACCTGATCGAGCGCGAATTTCATTCTGCGTTATCGGCCTTGGGCGAATGGCGCGCGCGCCTGCGCATGCGTACCGGCGGAACCTGAATGGCGCCGCTGCGCCATGACGCGCGGCGCCAGCGCCTTATTGCGCCTGCGGCGGCGGCGCTTGCGCCGGCTTGAGCGAACGCAGGAACAGACCGAGTCCGCCGATCGCCAGCACCAGGATGGCAATGAGTTCGAAGGCCGTCATGGTGCGCAGGCTCATGCTGACCGAGGAAATCACGCCGAACACCAGCGCCGCGAACGAGCACAGGGTGATCAGCCAGCCAAGGTAGTTCTTCGAGTTGTAGAAAACCATGCCGATCCCGATCATCAGCGGAATCAGCACCATGCCGCCGCTGACGCCAAATCCCGAACCGATGCCGAACAGGCGCGTGCTGAATCCAAAACTGGAACTGACCACGATCCCGTTAAGCAGTAAATAGAAGCCGCCGCACATCATGATCAGGCCGAGAAAAAACTGGCCCGTGCCGCCGCTGGTTCCACCTGCTCCGTTCATGTCCAAATCTCCGCTGTTCAAATAATGTCGACACTATAACAAAAAGTAATTCGGGTAAACATATCCGCTCCAGGGAAGGCGAAACGAGTAGTTGCCGGATGGCTTGTGTCTTTTCTTCGCTACACCAGCGCCGGCACCGGTTCGGTCACCACGACCTGGTTGCGGCCCTGGTGCTTGGCCTGGTACAGCGCCTCGTCGGCCGCGCGCAGCAGGGCGGCGGCATCGTCGCCGGCGCATGGCAGGCCGATCGCCACGCCGACGCTGACGCTCAGCCGGCCGAGGTCGCTGTCGAGGTGTTCGATGTGGAGCGCCGCCACCGCGGCGGTCAGCACCTCGCCCATCGCCTGCAATTCGCCCGGGACCGGGTTATGCCAGACCACGGCGAATTCTTCGCCGCCATAGCGGGCGGTCAGGTCAAGCGGGCGGCGCGCCTGGCCAGCGATGACGTCGGCCACGGCTTTCAAGGCCGCGTCGCCACGGGCGTGGCCGTAGCGGTCGTTATAGCGCTTGAAATAATCGATATCGATCATCGCAATGGCCACCGCTTGCCGGTCGCGCATGGCCTGGCGCCAGACGCGCTCCAGATGGATATTGAGCGTGCGCCGGTTCGACAATCCGGTGAGGCCGTCGAGCGCCGCCAGTTCGTGCAGCAGGGTGTCGACCAGAAAAGTGGTGCGGATGCTGTGTTCGAGGAAGTATGCGCCGTACGCCCCCACGCCATTGGCCGCGCACATGAAAACGATCTGGTACAGGCGCGCCTGGGGATTGGTTTGCAGCGCGAATTCCATGACCACGAAGGCGCACAAGGTCACCATATTGGCGAACAGCGCGCGGCGCCATTCGAGGCAGGCGATCAGATACACAAAGAGCGCCACCAGCAGGATGCCTTCGTACGGGATCTGATAGCCGACATCGAGCGCACTGCCGATCACCGCGACCGTGCTCAGTCCCGTGACCAGGGCGGCGGTAAATACCGCCGTTCCGAGATACGGGCGCCACACAGCCCGGTAGCTGGCCAGCAGCACGATGATGAAGCTCGGGATAATCAAGGCCAGCCGGATGCTGACCGTGCGCACCGATACATAGGCCGGCAGCGTGGTGAGGTCGATGAGCACGAACATGATGAACAGGACAATGCTCACCCAGGCGGCGACGCGCACGCGCACCAGGTGCCCTTGTGTAAAAAACGCCTGGAACTGGCGTTCCAGCCCGTCCTCGAAACGCAGCCAGCGATAACCCTGCTCCAATGCGCGGCGATGCGGCGACATGCTGGCGTTATTCAGTAATTCTGGATCGATTTTCAGCATCGGCGGCGCGGGAGGATTGGTGGCGGCCACCCAATCATACGCGTGCAAGCTCATGCACAGCGCGTCGATTGCGCGCGGACCCGGCACAAGGCGCGCACGCGAGATGCAAGGCCGGCAATCCTGTGCGGGGCTATGATGGTGGCTCTCCATCCATGCGGGAACCGAACACCATGAAAATCGCTGTTTTCAGCACCCAGGCTTACGACCGGCGTTTCCTGGACGAGGCGCTCGCCGTCCATCCGGCGCGTCAGCAGATCGCCCTGGAGTATCAGGAAGCGGCGCTGGCCTTGCACACCGTGGCACTGGCGCAGGGCTGCGATGCGGTGTGCGCCTTCGTCAACGACCGGCTCGATGCACCCGTGCTGGAAGCGCTGCACCAGTGCGGCGTGCGCGCGGTGCTGATGCGCTGCGCGGGATTCAATAATGTCGACATCGAAGCAGCACACCGGCTGGGATTGTTTGTCGCGCGCGTGCCCGCCTATTCGCCGGAAGCGGTGGCCGAGCACACGCTGGCCCTGATCCTGACGCTGAACCGCAACACGCACAGGGCGTATGCGCGCGTACGCGAGGGGAATTTTGCGCTCGATGGGCTCCTGGGCAGCAATCTGCACGGAAAAACCGCAGGGATTGTCGGCACCGGCAAGATCGGGCTGGCGACGGCGCGCATTCTCAAGGGCTTCGGCTGCCGGGTGCTCGGACATGACCCGGCACCGGCGCCTGAGTTTGCCGCGCTGGGAACCATGGTGGATCTGCCGACCTTGCTGGCGGAATCGGACATCGTATCGCTGCACTGTCCGCTGGTGGACGCCACCCGGCACATGATCAACCGGCGCAGCCTGGCCGGAATGAAGCGCGGGGCGATGCTGGTCAATACCTCGCGCGGGGCGCTGATCGATACGCCGGCCGTGATCGAGGCGCTCAAATCGCGCCAGTTGGGGTTTCTGGCGATTGATGTGTACGAGCAGGAAAGCTCACTGTTTTTCCACGACCGCTCGGGCGATATCATCGAGGATGATGTGTTCCAGCGCCTGATGACGTTTCCGAACGTGCTGGTGACCGGGCACCAGGGGTTCTTTACCGTGGAGGCGATGAGGGAAATTGCGGAGGTGACGTTCGAGAACATCGATTGTTTCGTCAGTGGAAAGCATTGTGCTAACGAGATAGTCCTTTGATGCACCGACCGTTTGATTCGCATTGAACACACTGGCGTTACCTGACGTTACCTCTCGCGTTTCAAGCGCACGCCCAACATGCCAAAATTGCTACCGTTTTTTGATTTTCCATCAATATAGATCGGGAATATCAGGTCGCCGTTTCGCGCAACCCAAGCATCGACGTTATGCGTCTTGCTGAGATCGACCAGCCGATACTCAACCGGCACGACATCCGGCCAACTCATCTTGTTATTACGATCAACACCTTTCCATTTTACAATATCAACAATCATGAAACTGACCGTGTAATTTATTGGTCGATCCGTACACAAGTGCTCCCAATAATCTTTACAAAAATTTTTCCCAAGTGGCATGAGGAAGGTCATTTTCATTACTTCACCAATCGGCCCGTCAAAATCCATTTTTTCTGAATTGTAATTTCCTGGCATGAGCGACAGACCAGTCCATTCCATGCGAATTTTCTGGCCTATCGGAAGAGCACCGGCATGTGTAATCAGTTGACTTTCAATATTCGGCGGCACTTCTTTAAATTCATGGAAATCATATGAATCAACACGCCATGTACCCGCAAACTGAAGGGCAGGATTCTCAAATTTTCTCACGGCAGCCCTCGCATTTTTGGAATCAAATGGATAAGTTAAAATTACAAGCAACAGAAATTGAAGGATATATTTCACAATTTTTACTCTTTATTGTTTTCCACCTGCATGGATTTGTAAAGATAGTCACGTTCGCGTATATCTGGAATCAGGCTTCTTTTTCCTTGCCAAATAGCGTTTAACAATTCATTCTTCGGAGTCCCGTATTGATATGCATGCGATAGTAAAGCCGTTTGCTGCTCGGCAGTCAAATCCACGAAGTTCCTATATTTGGTATTTTTGATTCTATATTGATATAGCGATATAGTTTTTCCCAACGCTTCGTCCTGCGATATCTTGTCTAAAAAATTCGTCTGCCGTGCGTTCAGAGTTAATGGATTTTTGCGCAAAAATCTGCAAGCGTCGCCACCAATAAGCTGGAAATAAGGCGTGATTTTTTCATGCAGAGCCAATAACTCCTCATCAGTAATTTGATGTGCTCCGCTATTTCCTTTTTTCATCATACGCAGAAACGCGTCCGGTGAAAACTGCCCTAAATCCACCCCGACTCCCACTGTTGTACCAGATTTATTGTCAGGCCTTCCGCCGTACCCTCCAGCGAGTCGAGGCACATCCGGCTCACGTATGTTTTGGTAAAATCGAATAACTGGCTTATCATTTTTCACATAAGCCCACCATGGAATGTAAGCAGCAGTGTGCTCACCACCTTCTAGTTCCAATAGTTTAGTAAAATCAATTTTAGTGCCATGGCGCTTGTTTATTTCATTTCCTATAGATTTTGGAAAGTCAATTTTTTTAGCACTCGTCATTTCAACGCATCCGGGATGACGGACGCGGCATGTTGCGTCGGGAACCCCTTGTAAATGCATAATTTTTTGCTCAATATTTTTTACTTTTTCCTTATAATTATCTTCTTTTTTACTTAATCCTTTTTTCTCTTTATTTAGCCGTTGTATTTCTTTTCTTGCCACTTCTTCGCTAGCTTTACATTCTTCCGCTTGCGCAATCAAATCACGCTCTCTCTGCAACTCTTCCTTGTCATAGTCCGGCAAATTTTCTTCCACTAGAGATACGTGCTTTAAAAGCGAGGAAGATTGTTTTTTCTTGCTCATCTTATGCGACCTCTTCCAAGTAGATTTCAATCCAATTTTGGGCGTAATCTACGTTCGCAGCCTTCGCGTGTATGAGGAAATACTTCATCATCGCGTCCATATTTTCCTTAGAACACATCAGCAGGTTTGCGCGCAAGATATCGAACCCCAAGATAGAAATCGAGCCAACGTCGCTCACCTTGTTTGCCTGGCAAACGAAATAGACTTTCCTTAAATCCGAAACCAATGCAGCCGCTGGATAATCCGTTGCGTGCGGATAATCACTCGTGTACCACGCCTCGGCCATCAATTTTGTCCACGCCCGACAATCCCTACGCATGGCCTTTTTTTCCTGGTCCGCTGTGAACTCGATCATGCCCGACCTCTTCTCTATTGATGAATCCCGATATCGCGCACATCGAACTGCATCGCGCCCGGATCGAAAATACGGCTGATCAACTTCGTCTTTTTCCCAGTCAGCGCAATAATCTTTCCGCTGCCGCCATCATCAAAATAGATCGTCCGGCACGCGCTTCCAAAAAAATCGCTCAGCTGATCGTTGCTGGCAAGCCGCACAAACCGCGTGAATGCCCGCGCGTCGTAATAGCGGAAGTAGCAAACCACCCCTTCGCTATTGCGGACATAACTGTTTTTCTTGAGCTGCACCTTGAGAGCCTCGCACCCTGCCCCGGACTCGACGAGCATCGTCACGCCGCGCTGCCATACCCGGTCGATAAAACCCGGCACATCGTGCTGAAACTGCCCGCAGGGGATCAGATAAGGCGCCACATTGCGCAGCGTGATTGCCTTGGTGCCGCTGTACAGGCATTCATGCGTCACGCCGTCCCGCTGCAAATCGCCCAGCAGGCTGTTGTCCGCCGCCGCGTCGTACAAGGCATACAGCGTGCCACTGTGCTCGCTGAGCAGCCGGCCAAGCGCCTGACGGGTCGCGTCGTTCATCATCAATTCCCGGGTTGGACTGTCATCGCGCCCGCTCTGGCGGCGTCGATCAGGCAGGTCTCATCCTTGTCCTTCCCGAACAACACCGTCATGCAGCCGCCGGTAACGATGCCATGGCAACTGACCCTGCCGCTCATGCACGCCGCCGGCTTGCCGTTAATAAGGACCGTTTTCTCGCCCTCGACAATCGTATCCCTCGCGCCGTTGTGCTGGACCTTGTCGCCAATGCGCGCCGCAGGCAGATTCCCCACAATGACATTGGCGCTGCCCTCCAGAATGGCGCCGCTTCCGCGCGGATGCGCGACATCATCCGTTTGCCTGGCCGATGGTTTTCCCATTGCTGACGCCTCCTTGAATCGAAAACGATTAACTGCCGCCGCTACCCTTGCCGCTGCCATTGATCACAGCCGCCGCGCCGCTGGCCACCGATCCCACCACGCCCACGATGGCGCCAAGGTCGCCGTTCTTGACCGCTTTCGCTGTCTGGGCGAGATTCTTGAGTTCCTTGAATACGGCCAGCGGACTCATTTCCCCGTTCATCAATTTTTCCAGACCGGTGTCGATGCCGGCCATGCCAGGGCCACCGCAATCGACCAGCGACGATCCCGTCGCCGCCGCCGCGTCAGGAGGCGCTTCCTTCTTTGCCTCCGGCGCAGCTGGCGGCGCTTTGGCGGCGCCGCAATTGAGCTGCACCAGGCCGCCATCGGCATTGATCTGCGCGCTGCCCAGCAAATGAATCTGGGTGCCTTGCAAAAAAATGCTGCCATCGCTGCGCAAGACGATCTTGGCCGCTCCGCACGCCAGTTCCAGATGCTCGCCGACCGAGGTAATGTGACTCTGGCCGATGGTCCTAGTTTCCGTTTTGCCGATGCTGACCTCCTGCGTGTCGCCCACCGTCACCTTGCGCGATTTGCCCACCGTCAGCAGGTCGGCCACGCCCACGGCGGTACTGCGCACCATCCCCACGATCAGCGAGGATGCAATGCCGATATTGGTCATGCGCGCCAGGCCGATATTCTCCAGATTGGCCATGCCGATATGTTCCTTCTTCAGGCGCGCCACCTTGATCGACCAGTTCTTGCCGATCTTGTCGGACCGGTTATTGCGCACTTCCTTGTCGCGGTTCTTCCCGATCGTGATGCGCTCGTTCTGCCCGACTGTCTCGGTGCGGTTCTGGCCAATGTGGATCGTTTCATTCTTGCCCACGTCCTCGTCGCGATGGTCGCCGATGCTGATCGTTTCGTTATGGTCGACCCGCTCGCTGCGGTTGTTATGCACGGTGATCGTTTCGTCATGGTCAACCGTTTCGCTACGGTCGTGATGGACCGTGATGGTCTCATCGCGGTCGACAGTCTCGGTGCGGTCGCGCCTGATATGACTGGTCTCGTCGCGATCGATGGTCTTGCGGCGGTCATGGCCGACCCATTTATCTTCATCGTGCTCGACTTCCGTCAGCTGGTCCTTTTCGGCGTGCAGCCAGAGCTGCTCCGCGCCTTTCTTGTCCTCGAAACGCAGCGCATTCGCATTGTCGTACCTCCCGCCCGGCGTGGAACGCGTCAGGATGCCGGACTGGGTTTTGTTATCGGGCAGTGTCCAGGGCGGCATGGTATTCACGTTCGGAACCATGCCGGTGATGATCGGCCGATCCGGATTGCCATCCATGAACTGCACCAGCACTTCGGTCCCGACGCGGGGAATGGTGGACATGCCGAAATTGGCGCCGGCCCAAGGCGTTGCAACGCGCAGCCATGTGGAACTGTTCTCGTCGTTGATTCCGGCGCGGTCCCAATGGAATTGCACGCGTACGCGCCCATATTCGTCGGTGTGAATCTCCTCACCGGCGGGACCGACCACCGTGGCGGTCTGGATACCGTGAATCCGGGTATCGGTGCTGTTATGCCCGCGCGGCGGCCGCCAGGGAATGATCTTGCGGATCGCCTTGAGCCGGTTGTCGTAATGCGACGGCGTGGCGGCCTGGCGATGGTAGTTATTGCTCGCGCTGTGACGCACTTCGGTGATCAGGAATTCGCGCGCCTGCGCATCGTCGCCGGATGCCGTGGCATCAAAGTGTCCGGATAGCCGGAACCAGCGGCCGGGCATGGCGTGGCGGTTATTGCCGCTGCCATCGAACTGCTTTCCACCCGCTTCAAGGGCTTCGATCTGGCGCTGCGCCACCTCGCGCGCATTGCCGCTGTCCTTGAAGCCGTAAGCGCCCGCATATTCATAGGACTCGATATCGAGCACCTCCCCCTGCTGCTGCACCGTTGGCAGCGATGTCGTCGCCGGACGGCCGGTCTTGAAATCATAGGACGCCAGCGCCACGGTTCCCTGCGTGATCTGACGGCCCGGCGACCATTCGCCGATGCCATCTTCCTCGGCCGAGCCGCCATGCCGCTGAAATGCCACCTCGGGATCGCCATCGATCGCCGGGGCGCCGGTCGAATCATCCGAGAGCACCAGTTTGTGGCCATGTTCCGTATGCTCGAACCAGTAAAGGATGCCCGCCGATGCCCAGCGCCGCTCCAGGTAATTGCTGTCGCTTTCGCCGAACTGGCAGGCGTCGGTCATGACCGTATCCGCGCCGCTCACTTGCCAGTCCCAGTCGGCCACGTTGCTGTAATCGCTGAAAATGCTGGCGGTCTGCTGGTAAAGCGTGGTGTTGTGAAACAGGTAGTTATCCTTGCGCAGGTCCAGATAGTTGTACCAGGGCCCCAGCCGCGCCTCGTAATACGACACGCCACCGTCGACCGTCTTGAGGCTGAAGCCGAAAACCCGACCGGTGAAATAGCGCATGCTGCCATCCTTGCGCACCAGCTGCACGCACAGCATCTTTCCCTGCAAGCTTTTGAGCGGGATATTCGGCTCGTCCGAGAGCAGCTCGACGATGTATTCAAACGGCCGGGACAGCGCTTCGGATGCGTCGAGCGAATTGACCAGCAACTGTGCGGCCGGACTATCGTCGTTGGGAAACGACAGCCGCAGGAGGCGGTCGTGCTGGCGATCGCTGATCAGGTCGCGCAAGCTGTGCGGCGCTTCGCTCATGCCGGCATCCTCCCAGGGCGTCGATCACGGAACAGGCTGCGGCAGGTCACAAGAAAGACGTCTGGCATATCGGTCCCGAAAAATTGAACGATTGGCGAAAGCGGATGTCTGACTTTAAGCGTCGCCTCTGATCGCTCAGATGACGGTGCGCAACATTTTCGGGAGGAATATGGATGACGGCGGCCGTACGTTCGGGCAATCGTCGAAGAGGAGAGATTCGTCAGATAAATACGACAGAGTATGGGACGCGTGCAGAAACTGGACGCGTGCGGGTCATGGCGAGGCTGATGTGCTCAGCCTCGCCATCCCGCACCAGCGCGCGCTGCGCCGGTGCGGTCGATGCCCTTAGTGTTTGCCGGCGTTCTGCCCGTTCGCATCGCCTACGACGGGCGGCTTGACACCTGCGGCCGGGCCGGTGTTTTGGCGCCTGCCATCGCGGTGGTGTGGGCAGCGCCGTGCGTGGCGCCGCCTGGCGAGCTGTGATCGTTCGCTTCGCCCGTTACCGGGGGCTGCTGCCTTTGGAGCCGCCCTTGGCAGGGGCCATGCCGGCGGCCGAATGCAGGTGTTGTTCGACCGTCGGCAGCATCTTGGCGGCCAGGGCTTTGACGTCCGGGTCCTTGGCCTTGGCTTTGAATTTTTTCAGCGCCGCGTGCACCGCCTTGTGATCGCCCACGCCGGCTTGGGCCATGTACGCCTTGTCGAAGGCATCGCCGTTGAGCTTGCCCAGCTTGGCGGCCAGCGCCTTGTGTTTGCTGTCGACCTCGGTCGGAAGCGTTACACCCTTGGTCTGGGCCAGTTGCGTCACGTCGCCCAGCGCCTTGGTGTGGTCGTCGATCATTCGCTGCGCGAACGTTTTGACTTCCGCGTTCTGGCTGTTGGCCAGCGCCAGCTTGCCGGCCTCGATTTCAGCCATGTTCGCGCGTGCCATGTCGGCCACGATTTTCTGGTCGCCCTTGCTCAGGGCACTCGCCGCAGGCGTGTTCATGGTCGCCGCGCCCGCCTGGGCGTAGCTGCTGACCGGCATGGCGAAAGCGGTGGCAACAGCGGCCCCCAGTACACATTTGATCAAAGTCGATTTCAGCATGTGGATCTCCTCGTGTTTGAAATAATGTCATTAAACCAATGGCACCGTGGAGCCAGTCTAGCTGCGTAGGCATTTTCCGAGCGCCCTGTAGCCTTTACACAAGCATATTTTCTGGCTGGCGAGGAATCGCAGCGAGCGCGATATACGCGACGCTACCAAGGCGGCTCAACGAGGCGAGAGATCGACAACGGGAATGCAAGGAAGGTGCCGGCGCGGGCTACCGGCGGGCGCATACCAGCGCGGGCATACCGGCGCGGGCGTACCGGCCCCGGTACGCCGCCGCGCCAGGCGATGGCGTCAGATCCCAACCACGCTCTGAATGCAGGAATACAGCGTTTCCCATTTGAAGGGTTTGAAGATGTAGGCGTCGGCGCCACACTTTAAGCCTTTCATCACCTGGTCGTCGGACACTTCCGAGGTCACCATCACGACCGGCGCCTTGGACCAGCCTGCGTTGCGGCGGATGGCGGCCAGCAGATCGAAGCCATCCTTGCCGGGCAGGCCGGGCAAGACGATGTCGAGCAGCACCAGGTCGGGCGCCATGGATGTCTGCACCACCGCCAGCGCATCGTTCATATTGCCGGTCGCGTGCACGGTAAAACCCTTTTCGCTCAACAGCACCACCAGCAATTCCGACAGTTCCTCGTCGTCTTCGACCACCAGGGCTGTCAGGGCATGTTTGCTCTCACCCAACTGCGCCTTGTTCCCGTAAGAATAAAAGCCCATGCTTTTCAGTTCGGTCGCACCGCGCCGGGCATGGGCCCAGGCTTCCACGCTTTCTTGCGGGGTCAGCTCGGTCACTTCGAGGGTCGGCAGGGATTCCGAAAACTCGAGTCCGTCATCGTGCACCGCGACCTGCCGCTGCGCTACCGGCAGACTCTGCTGCGCGCCGCCAAATACGCGCACCAGACCCAGTTTGGTCAGCGCGTCGAGTTCGTTGACGAGCTTATCGATCGACATGCCGCCCAGCGCAAGAAAATCGCGCACGCAGGAGCGTCCGTTCACCATCGATAACACGCGGGCCGGATCGCGGGCCAGATTCCTGCACCCGTTTTTCAGCTCCGCCATGCCCTTTGAAGTTTTGCTGTAGATCGTCGATGTATTCATGATTTCCTGTTCCTGCCTGAAGGGCGGTGTCTTTACGGTGCCGGCACCGGCAAGGCCATGTGCCGCAGAACGGCCACGTCGGCTCCGATGTCATCCAGATTCTCGATTGTCCAGTCGTTTTCAGCAAGCTGCGTTTTGATTTTTTCTTCGATGCGGCGCGCCGCCAGCCCCAGTTCGGCCGCTCCGAACGTGCCGGCCGCGCCGCCCAGCGAATGCAATAGCCGGTACAGTTCCTGCCAGTGCGCACGGCCGGCCATATCGCTTCGGCACAGCGCATACGCCGCATTGATTTGCTCGAAACGGGCCGGCAGGCGCGTACGGAATCCCTGTGCCAGCAGTGCCACCCTGGCTTGCAGATCGGTGGGCATGTTCATGCCATGGCCTCGTCCCACAACTGGCGCACCTGCAGCGCCAACTGCATCGGATCGAAGGGTTTGGCGATCACGCCCAGCGCGCCCAGCGAGCGGTAATACGCCACTTCGCTGGCCTGCACCTTGGCCGTCATGAAAATGACCGGCGTGCTGGCGGTATTGGGCAGCTTGCGCAATTCGGACAGCGTCATCGGGCCATCCATGCCGGGCATCATGACGTCAAGCAGGAGCAGGTCCGGCTTGCATTCGGCCGCCGCCAGCAGCGCTTCGCGGCCCGAACCGCAGGTGCGCAAAGTGAGTCCGCCGACCATGTCGAGCGCCATCTGCGCGACCGTCTGGATATCGGGATCGTCTTCCACGTACAGGACCAGGGAAAGTGCAGTCATAAATAAGGACGTCCTGAAAAAACACGGTTAGGCCGCGAGCGGCAGTTCAAAGAAGAATTCGGTGCGCACGCCGCATTCGCTGAGAAAATCGATGCGGCCGCGGTGCCTTTCAATGATGGCTTTCGAGATATTCAGGCCAAGGCCGGTGCCGCCTTTCGGGCGGCTGTCCGAGGCATCGGCCTGGGCGAATTTCTGGAAGATGCGGTCGCGGAACTGCTCGGGAATGCCGGCGCCGTGATCGGTCACCGACAGCCGCGCATATCCCGGCTGGCGCAGCAGGCGCACGTCGACCACGCCGCCGGGCGGCGCGAATTTGGCCGCATTCGAGAGCAGGTTGACGATTACCTGGATCAGCCGGTCGGAATCGGCGGCCACCATCAGGTCGCCATTGTCGGAGCGCAGGTCGAAGCTGACCTTGTACGGCGAGGCAAACGCGTGGGTGGCGGCGATGGCCTGTTCCACCAGCGGCAGCAAGGGCTGGACCACGGGCTCGAACCGCATATTGCCGGACTCGATTTTTTCGACGTCGAGAATATCGTTAATCAGGCGCACCAGGCGGTCGCAATTCTTGCTGGCGATATCGAGCAGCACCTTGGCGCGCAGGGGAATCTCGCCGGCCGCGCCGCCCGCCAGCAGCCCGAGCGAGCCTTTGATGGACGTCATCGGGGTTCTCAGTTCATGCGAGACCGTGGAAATGAAGTCATTCTTCATGCTCTCCATTTTCTTGCGTTCGCTGATATCCTGCGCGATGCCGACAAAGCCCGCCAGCGCGTTTTCATCATCCCAGATGGCGGAAATCGACAGCAGCACCGGCAGCCGGCTGCCATCCTTGCGGATATAGGTCCATTCGGATTCGTCGGGAAGGCGCTCGCGCGCCTTGGCGATGAATATGTCGGCGCCGGGCCGGATCGGGCGCCCCAGTTCGACGCTGAGCGCGTGCACCCGCGCTTCCAGCTCCACCGGGTCATGCAGCACCAGCAGCGCGGACTGGGTGCGCATTTCGGCTTCCGAATAACCGAGCATGCGCTGGGCGCCATCGTTGAACATGATCACCTGGCCGTGCACATTGACGTAAATGATGGCGTAGTTATTGCTGTTCAAGATCGCATGCTGGAGGCTGAGCGTTTCCGCCAGGCGCCGGTTCAGGCGTTTCATTTCATCGGCATTGCGGCGCCGCGCCGAAATATCGCGTACCAGGCCGGTAAAGGCGCGGCGCCCGTTGATGTGCATTTCGCTCACCACCAGGTTGGCCGGAAAACGGGTGCCGTCGCCGCGCTGCCCGATCAGCTGGCGGTTGAGGCGCACCCCATCGCCGAGGCCGTCGCGCACCAGTTCCTCCATATACGCGGTGACGCTGGCGCGGTAATGGCGTGCCACCAGAACGCTGAAGGGCGCGCCGATGATCTGGTCCGGCTGGTAAGCGAACAGGCGCTGCGCCTCGGGATTGAAGGTTTCGACCAGGCCGCCATCGTCGATGGTGATGATGGCGTCGCCCGCGTGTTCGACAATCGCCCGCAGGCGCGCTTCCTGGTCGCGGCTGACCCGGGTGGCCTGCTTGATCGTGTACACATTCAGTTCGAGTTCGGCCCATTGCGCCAGGTCGCACAGGGCGCCAATCTCGTCGTCGGAAAAACTGCGCGGCACGCGGTCGATCAGGCACAGGGTGGCGATCAGGGCGCCGTTATCGGCGCGCAGGGGAATGCCGGCATAAAAGCGGATATGCGGAGGCCCCAGCACCAGCGGATTATCGGCAAAGCGCGGGTCGGCCGCCGCATCGGGAATGACGAACGGGAAATTGCGCAGGATCGCGTGCCCGCAAAAGGAGATATTGCGCGGCGTTTCACGCGCGTCCAGGCCCAGGCGCGATTTGAACCACTGGCGTTCGCTGTCGACCAGGGTCACCAGCGCGATCGGGCAGCCGAACAGGCGCTGGGCGGTGCGCGTGATACGGTCGAAGCGCTCTTCGGGCAGGGTATCGAGGATATTCAGGCCGCATAGTGCGGCCATGCGCGCGCTTTCGTCGGCGGGTACTGGGGCTTCAAGCACGGTAATGGCTTTCCAGGTTTGGCGCCGGCCGCCGGCCACTCAAGCCACAGCCGTTCATTTCACATCTGGCGCGGTCCCGCCGCGATCGTTGCACTCCGCGCAAATAGCTATCGGTAATGATCGAATATACCCGATTCTCCCCGTCCGTGGTGTCGCTTGAACGCTGCCGGGCAAACCCCGCCACCCACCCTGTTGTGTTTCTTTCAGGAAGTTATTTATAAGGGAATACTGATGGATTTACTATAATATCGGCATTGCTTGCCCCCGCCGGGCGATTCAAAAACGACTAACCAAGGAACGACCCCATGAACATCACCTCCAAAGCATTGCTTCTTGCTTCGTGCCTGTTTGGTGCGGTATTGCTGCAAGGCTGCGGCGGCACCAGGATCAAGGCGTCGGCGACCAGCAATCCGCCGCCGTCCGAAGCGTTTTCGGCGTTTGGCCGGATCGAGGTGCGGCCGGTGGTGTTCGGGTCCGACGTCAAGGTCGATCGGGATGGCCTGGACAAGATCGAAGCGAACCTCCAGAAGGATTTGTCGGCATCGCTGCTGGAATGGAACACGCGCCCGGCGAATGGCCGCAGCCTGATCATCCAGCCCGTCATCGAGCAGATGAGCTTCAAGCGCGGCGCCACGCGCGTGCTGCTGGGGCCACTGGCCGGCAGTTCCGGCGTGCTGCTGCGCCTGAAAATCACCGATGGCAAGGGCCGCAGGGTGGCCAATCCCGAGTTCTTCCAGCGCGCCAACGCCATGTCGGCCGGCTTTACCCTGGGCGTGCACGATAACCTGATGCTGACCCACGTGGCCAGCCTGGCCAGCCGCTATATCATTAACAATTACAGCCGTGCCGAAGGCGGCGCGACCGGTGCCGACCTCAAGTCCGTCAACCCGTAAGCAGCGCTTTCCCTGGCAGTACGAGCGGCCCCGCGCGGGCCGCTTTTCTTTGGGCGGCGCGCAAACGGTTTATTTGATCCAGTCGGCATGGGATGGCGCGGCGCGGGTGGACACTATTCCCATGGCGGAGTAGCAAAATGGCAATGCACCAGCCTGCAACGCTGGGTAAGCCGGTTCGATTCCGGCATCCGCCTCATGATTTCCAGCACGATCCGGCGAAAAGGAAACTGTTGATGAACCCATCCAGGCCCCACCCTCCCCTCCCGCTGGCGGCATTGCTTGCCGGCCTTGGGTTATCCCTCCCGGCGCACGCCGCCCCGGCGCCCGCCACCTACCACTACTACGTTGCGAGCGACGGTTCGGATGCCAATCCGGGCACCGCCACCCAGCCCTTCGAAACCATCCAGCGCGCCTCGCGGGTGGCCCTGCCCGGCACCATCGTGCACGTGGCGCCGGGCACCTACGCGGGTGGCTTTCGCACCATGATGAGCGGCACGCCCGAGCGCCGCATTGCCTACATCTCGACCGTGCGCGGCGGCGCGCGCCTGGTGCCGCCGCGCGGCTCGACCACCAAGATGGCATGGGAAAACCGTGGCGACTTCGTCGATATCGTCGGCTTCCAGGTGGACGGGCGCAACGGCCATGGCGGCGTGCGCTGGACCTACGGCATCTACAACGCCGGCTCTGGCGCGCTGATCCGCCACAACCACGTGCACCACGTGGGCCAGGACGTGCCGTGCACCAGCGCCAGCGCGGCCGGCATCAGCATCGACAGCTACTACAAGGGCCGGCTCGGCACGGTGAGCGGCAATACCGTGCACGACATCGGCCCGACCGATTGCCGCTTCGTCCAGGGCATCAACATGAGTACCAGCGGCAGCGTCACCAACAATGTGCTGTTTGCCATCGGCGGCGCGGCGATCCAGATGTGGCACGACGCCACCAATGTGGTGGTGAGCCACAACACGATCGCCCGCTCGATGACAGGGATCCTGGTCGGCGGCGGCGACCCTTACTACATCAAGGGGCCGAACGATTTCACCAACGTGCATAACAACATCGTCTACGACAACAAATACGGCATTTCGGAACAGGGGGCGACCGGCCTGCACAACAGCTATCGCAACAACCTGGTGTACCTGAATGTCGTCGCCGACTGGCAATTGAACAATGGCTTGCTGCATAGCGGCACGGTGGCGCAAGCGCCTCAGTTCCTGCGCTACGGCAAGGACGGCCTGCCCGATTTCCGCCTGCGCCCCAGTTCGCCCGGGATCGGCAAGGGCAGCGCCGCATCCTCGGCGCCGGACGACATCGCCGGCAAGGCGCGCGCCCCGGCCAGCGGCATCGATATCGGGGCTTACCAGCGTTAGACATCCCGCAGCAAACGAGCGTGGGGCTTGGGGATGGGCCGGAGGATGATTCCTCCGGCTTTTTTGTTTTCTGGGGCAGCAATGACGATGTAGAGATACTACATCGACAGGTGAAGCGACGCGGAAAATCACACACACCCAAGCAAAATTGATACATTCTCCATGCCCCAGTTTACATTTTATGTAGTTGTGCTACATTCCCACTCCGGAGACACATAAGGGCCCAGCCCGCCGCCTCCGTCCGGCGCCCACCTGGCGCCGCACCACCGTCCTCGTTTCAAGCGGCCGCACCCCATGCATGGAGACAGATGGGACCAGCGTGCTTGTGCCCACACTGTTGTGCATTCCACTAGCAAAAACCATAAGGAAGCAACATGACATCACTTCGTACATCGCCCCTGCTGCGCTCGCTGATCGCCGCCGGCATCCTGTGCGGCGCCGCTGCCGGCCAAGCTGGCGCGGCCGGCTTCAATGCCCCGGATACCTCGGTCCAGATGTTCCGCTGGAAATGGAACGACATCGCCCGGGAATGCACCAACTGGCTCGGCCCGCAGGGCTACGGCGCGGTCCAGGTATCGCCGCCGCAGGCATCGGCCAGCCTGGGCACCTGGTGGGACATCTACCAGCCGGTCAACTTCACTTCGCTGGGCAGCAATATGGGGAGCGAAGCCGAATTCCAGGCGATGATCAACACTTGCCACGCCGCCAAAGTGCGGGTGTACGCGGATGTGGTGGTCAACCACATGGCGGCCGGCGCCGGCACCGCCACCAATGGCTCGGCCTGGAACTCGGCCACGCTCAGCTACCCCAACTTCAGCGCCCAGGATTTTCATCCCGCCTGCGACATCCAGGGCGGCGACTACGGCTCGCCGGGCAACCGCAACAGCGTGACCAACTGCCGCCTGAGCGGCCTGCCCGACCTCAAGTCCGGGAGCAGCTATGTGCAGGGCCAGGTGCGCACCTTCTTCAACAAGCTGGTGGCGATGGGCGTGGACGGCTTGCGCATCGACGCGGCCAAGCACATGGCGCCGGGCGACATCGGCGCGATTCTGGCGGGCACCAACCGCAGCGCCACCTCGGGCGAAACGCTGTGGCTCACCCAGGAGGTGATCCCGGACAGCAACGTGGTGCGTTCGGGCTACTTCGGCAATGGCACCCTGAACGAATTCCAGTACGCGTACGCGCTCAAAGCCGTGTTCCGCAATGAAAACGGCGCCAATCTGGCGCAAATCCGCAGCATCATGGGCACGCCCGGCAACTGGGGCGGGACCTGGGGCTTCGTGCCGGGCGACAAGGCGACCGTGTTCGTCAACAACTGGGACACCGAACGCAACGGCACGTCGCTGGTGGCCAGCAACTACGTGGCGGGGCAGGTCAACGATACCCAGGGCAGCAAGCGCTACGACCTGGCCAATATCTTCATGCTGGCGTGGCCCTACGGACACGCGCAAGTGCATTCCGGCTTTCGCTTCAACAGCTACGACCAGGGTCCGCCGGCGGCCAGCCCGTTCGATGCGAATGGCAATCCGCTGATCAATCAAGCGTGGGATTTCATCCACCGCTGGTCGGACATTGCGAATATGGTGGCCTTCCGCGCGACCACGGCCGGCCAGGGTATCGATCACTTCGTCAACGGCACGCCGAACCAGATTGCATTTGCGCGCGGCAGCAAGGGCTTTGTCGCCATCAACAATGACGGGGCGGCGTGGAATGCATCCCTGCAAACGCTGCTGCCGGCGGGGACCTACTGCAATGTGGTGACGGGCAAGCTCAATGCCGCGCAGACAGGGTGCAGCGGCGACAGCGCGACGGTGGGCAGCAATGGCATGGTCAGCGTGAGCATTCCGGGCAATGGCGGCGCCAGCGTGCCGGCGCTGGCCTTGCATGTGAATCAGAAAGTCAGCGGCGGCGGTGGCGGGACCACGCCGCCAGCCTGCGCTACTGTGGCGGTGACCTTCCGCGTGGCCAATGCGAATACGGTGCCGGGACAGAACGTGCATGTGACGGGCAACCGCAACGAGCTCGGCAACTGGACCGCGACCAATGGCAACCAGCTGGCGATCGAGGGCAGCGGGACCAACGCGGCGTGGTCGCGCACGGTTCAGTTGCCGCCATCGACCGCGATCGAGTACAAGTTCCTCAAGCATGGCGCGGTGGCGGATGTGTGGGAACGCAACCAGGCGAGCGCCAGCGGCAATCGCCAGGCCACCAGTCCGGCCTGCGGGGCGGCGGCACTGGTGCTCGATGCGGGCAGTTTCGCGTTTTAACTGGGGGCCCACTGCCTCGTCGCCCGCGCAGGTTGGAGCCCGGATCCAACACCTCGTCGCCCCCGCGCCAAGGCGGCACTCGGCGGGGGGCGACGGTAGTGGGCAGGGGCGACAGTAGTGGCCGGGGGCGACGGTAGTGGGCGGGGACGCCGATAGAAGGCAGGGCTTCAATCCGTACGGCAACAGCGCGTAGGGAAACAGTTGTCTTCTGTAGAATCGCCCCACTCCCCTACCCGCCAATGCGCTCCATGACGACTACCCACTGGTTTATCCTGATCGGCTGCCTGATGCTGGCACGGGGCCTGATGGCGACCAGTATTTCGCGCTTGCCGTTCACCTCGGCCATCGTTTACCTGGGGGTCGGCCTCGGCCTTGGCCCCATGGTGCTGGGCATCTTTTCCTTCAGCCCGGTCGAGCAATCGCACCTGCTCGAAACCCTCACCGAAATCGCCGTGCTCGTGTCCCTGTTTTCGGCCGGCGTGAAGATGCCGGTGCCGATCTCGCGCCAGCGCTGGATGCCAGCCATCCGCCTGGCCTGGGTCTCGATGAGCCTGAGCGTGGGCTTGATCGCCGCCTTCTGCTACTTCGCGCTGGGCTTGCCGCTGGGCGCGGGCGTGCTGCTCGGCGCCATCCTCGCCCCCACCGACCCGGTGCTGGCCACCGACGTCCAGGTGCGCCATCCCGACGACCGCGACCAGCTGCGCTTTACCCTCACCTGCGAAGCGGGCATGAACGATGGCTCGGCCTTTCCCTTCGTGATGCTGGGCCTCGGCCTGCTCGGCGCCCACGAACTGGGCGACCTGGGCTGGCGCTGGGTGCTGGTCGACGTGCTGTGGGCCACCTTGGCCGCGATCGCCATCGGCACCCTGGGCGGGGCGGCGCTGGGCCGGCTCGGGTGGATGCTGCGCGGCAAAGATCCCAAGCACGAGGTGCTCGACGACCTCGTCGGCCTGGGCTTGATCGCCGTCGTCTACGGCTTGAGCGTGGTGTTCATGGCCTGGGGCTTCCTGGCCGTGTTTTTCGCCGGCGTGGCCCTGCGCCAGACCGAACTGGTGCTGTCCGGCGCCCACAAGGACCGGCAGGGCTTGCTGGTGCCCGAGCACAGCAAGGACACAGCGGGCGCCGCCGCGCGGCCGGCCGATGTGCCGCTCACCGTCAGCGCCGAATCGCTGGTGTTCAAGGAGCATCTGGAAAGGCTGTCGGAACTGACCCTGGTCTTGCTGCTCGGCGGCATGGTGTCGATGCATGACTGGAACTGGCGCAGCGTCGGCACAGCCCTGTTCCTGTTCGTGGTGGCAAGGCCGCTGAGCGTGATGATCGGCCTGCTCGGCTCGGACAGTTCGATGCGCATCCGCGGCATCACCGCCTGGTTCGGGGTGCGCGGCATCGGCTCGCTGTACTACCTGATGTACGCCCTCAACCACGGCTTGCCGGTCTCGCTGTCGCACCAGCTGATCCAGATTACGGTGGTGGTCATCATGCTCTCCATCGTGGTGCACGGCACCAGCGTCAAGCCCCTGCTCGAGCGCTTCTGGCGCAGGAAACAGACATGAACAGCCGCGCTGCGGCGCGCATGAGCCAAGCCAAACCGGGCCTGCGGGCCGAGCCTACAATCGATCTCCTCCCCAGTGTTTTTCCACGAGGCGGTGACGGCCATGGCTACTTTTTCCAGTGCATCGCGCGCGGCGCTGACAGCCGCGCTGACCCTTTCCGGCGGCGCCGCGCTGGCGCAGCCGCGCGTGCCGGCGGACGACCTGGCGCGCTTCGGCATGGCCGACGGCAGCTGGCTGTCGGAACCGCCGCGCTACTACGCCGGCGCGGCCACGCGCATCCCCGCTCCCGGCTTCGCCCGCGCCATGGGCCTGAGCACCAGCGCCTGGTGGGGCATGGCTAACAGCAACACCACCAATTACTCGGTGGGCGGCATCGTGCTCATGTTCGGGCAGGATGCGCCGCCCGCCGCGCCGGTGGAAATCGCGCGCCTGCTGGCGCAGCGCGCACTGGCCGCCACGCCGGCCGCCACCTCGACCTGCATGCTGCCCTGGCTGCAGTGCGCCGCCTTCGGCAGCCTGGAAACGCGCATACGGGCGCAAAACGCCTTCCTGAACGGCGGGCGCGCCAGCGACGACGCCCTGCAGGGCCGGCGCACCTTCGTCCATGCACTCAGCGCCGGCCTGCGCTTCGACTTCCCCTACACACGCACAGCCGAACACGGACCCTGGTTCCTGCAACTGCGGGCCACGCGCCGCTCGTCCGCGTTCAAAAGCACGCTGCCCAGGCCGCGGCGCGGGGGCGTCTCCCTGACCATCGGCACCGAGTTCTGATCTATACTTGCTGGCATTACTCCACAGGAAAGCGATCATGCGCAGGTTCTGGATTTTACTGACGCCGCTGCTCCTGGCCGGCTGCATCAAGAGCTCGGCCAGCTACTACGTCGATGACGGCAGCAACGACCACGTCATTACCGTGCGCGCCGAGCAGGAGTACTTCTGGAAAAAAGAAATCACCCTGACCCTGGTCGCCGCGCACATGCCGGAATGCCAACGTGTGTTTCCCATGTCCAGCATGCCGCTCCACGATGTGTCGGTCGAGCTGTTCTCGAACGGCGACGATGTGTACACGCTGCGCTCCGGCACGGAAGTAATGCAGGTCGACACGCTCAGCTGCGCCTTGCTGGCCGAACCGGCACCCAAGGCATTGGGACAGCCGGTCGGCACCTTTTTCCTCGATGAAAAAAACATGACGTTTGAAAAGGCTGCGGCGCCGCACGCGCCAGCGCCAGGCACCGCAGGTGCCGGCGGTGGCGCATGAGGCGCTGACGTCCGAGCGGGCGCCCTCAGTGCCGGCCCAGCACCTTGTGCAGGGTGGCAATGGTGGCGGGCCGGCCGATGCGCTCCAGCGCCGCTTCCAGCAGCATGGGTTCGCCCGGCCGCAGCGCCGTCCACTGCGTGAAATATTCGTGCACCGTGCGCCACGGCGGAAACCCCTGCGGCACGCCGCGCCAGGCGCTGCCACTTTCCAGAAAATATAACACCGCGCAAAACACATCGTACAGATCGTGCTTGCGCGGACGTGTCCTGCGGCGCGCGGCTTCCAGCATGCCGCGCACCGCCTCAAACTCCTCGCGCGAAACGTCGCTTGCGAACTCGGGTCGTGCCATCGTCGTTAACCTCAAATCTTGTTTGAGGGTCTGATCTGGAACAGGTTCCCTAAATTTGTTCCTTGACTTCGATCAGTAAGCCCCGCTTAAGCTTTTCGACTTGCTCGCTGGAATTATTCACAGAGGCCAGCTTGCCCAGCATGCGCGCGAGCTGGGTGCCGTTGCGGCGGCAATGGGCGTCGGCCATGCCGTCCACCAGGGACCGCAGCGCGCTGGCGAGTCGGCCGATGCGCTGCGCGTCATCCGGCGTGGCATCGACCAGCGCCAGCAGGAAGGTGGCGCCCCATTGCAGGCGCGTGGCGGGGCCGGCGGCCTGTTCCCAGGCTTGCTGGTACCAGTCGAGCATGGCGGGCAGGTCGCCACGTTGTTTGGCGATGGCGGCCAGGCTGTGCATGAAGTAAAACGGTGCGTGCGAGCCGGGCAGCGCGGCGCGCAGCACCGCGTCGGCGTCGTCAAGCAGGCCGGCGTCGGAGAACGCGCCGGCCGCGCTATTGATCACATGGTGGCGCAGCGCCGGTTCTTGCGCGGCCGCCAGCGCACTGGCAACCCGTTCGCGCAGTAGTGCGTCCAGGCCGGCAACAGGGCTGCCGAGGCGCGCCATGCGCACCCGCACGCGCAGGGCCGCCAACTGGTCGGCCGGGTCCAGCGCGTCGGACGACTCCAGCCGCCGCAGCGCATCGGACCATGCCGTGCTCAAGACCATGCGCTGTTCCGACTGCGGCGCCGTCAGTGCGCGCACCAGGTCGACCGCGTAGTTCGTCACCAGATCGGCCTGCGCCAGCACCGCACGCGGGTCGGCCAGCGTGCGCAGCAGCAGGTCCAGCCCATCTTGCGGCACCGGCGACGCGCCGGCATGCAGCGCGTGCCAGGCCAGGCGCAATGCCGCTTCGGGTTCGTCGCAGGCATCGCACAAGGCGGCCAGCGTGGCGGCCAGGTCGCGCCCGGCCAGCAACTGGCCTTCATCGGTATCCCAGGAATAGAAAGCAAGCAAGTGCCATTCGCCGGCGGACAGGGCGCGCTGGCCCGCCAAGGCATCGCCCAGCGCTTGCGCCGCCGTGAACGGCGCCGTCAGCGCCAGTTGCAACAGTTGAAGAACGCGCGGCCCCGCCAGTTCGCACGGCAGGCGCGTGATCTCGGCGCCATCCGGGCGGTACAGCACCAGGGTCGGATAGCTGCGCAGGTGCAGGCGCTCGGCGGCACGCTGGGCGCCGGCGGCGTCGCCATCGATGTGCAGCGCCACGAACGCGGGCGCCAGCGCGGCAAAGCCGGGCTGCGACAGCACTGCCGCCTTGAGCCGGTTGCAGGGCGGACACCACACGGCGCCCCAGTACAGGAACAGCGGCTGGCCGGCGGCACGGGCCTGGGCAAACGCGGCGTCCGGATCATGATGCCAGCCGATGCCGGTGGTTGTCTGCGCGTTGGCATCGTTGGCCATATTCCTGTCCCGAGAATGTTGAAAGTGGCCAAAGTATATCCAAAACAGGGGCATGCCGGCGGGCCTGCCCGGTGCTACACTCGACGCCTTTCCCGCCTCCGAGTTTCGCCATGCAAGCACGCATCAGGATCGCCGTCATCGCGCTGGGCGCCACCGTGCTGGTGCTGGGCAGCGCCGTGGGCATCCTGGCGGCGCGCTTCGACCCGAACGCCTACAAGAGCGCCATCGTCGAGCGGGTGCGCGAGAAAACGCACCGCACCCTGGCCATCGGCGGCGACATCCGGCTGGCCGTGTATCCGCGCCTCGGCGTGCATCTTGGCAAGGCCAGCTTGTCGGAACTGGGCGGCAAGGGCGAATTCGCCGCGCTCGACAGCGTGCGCCTGTCGTTCGCGCTGGTACCGCTGCTGCTGCGCCAGGAAGTGGTGATCGACCGCATCGAACTGCGCGGCATGCGCGCCACCCTGGTGCGCCAGGCCGACGGCAGCATGAACATCGACGACCTGACCGCCGCGCGCGTCAAGACCGGCGCCGGCGAGCGTGCCGGCGCGGCCGGGAACGCCGGCGCCGGCGCCGGACCGGCCCGCATCCGCTTCGCGGTCGACAGCATCCGCGTCGACAACGCCCATCTGCGCTTCGACGACCGCAAGGCCGGCCGCGTCGTCGACATTGCCCGCCTGAACATCGATTCCGGTCCGATCGCGCACGGCGTACCGAGCCGGGTCGCGCTGTCGGCCAATATCGGCGTCGACAAGCCCGCGCTCAACACCGTGCTGATTTTCGAGAGCGGCTTTTCGCTCGACCGCGACACGCGCCGGGTGGCGATGACAGAACTCGACGCCAATCTCGACCTGTCGAGCCGGGCCGGCATCGAATCGCGCGCCAAATTGAAAGGCAGCCTACAGATCGACTTCGGCAAGGAAATGATCGAAGCCGCGCTCAAAGGCAAGATCGACGACAGCGCGGTCAGCGGCAAGGGTGCATTGCGCGACGGCATGCTGCAACTCGACATCGATATCGACCGCCTCGACGTGGCGCGCTATCTTCCGCGCGCGCTGCCCGCCGTGCCCGCCGCACCGGTGGACGCCGGCCCGGCGCCGGACCAGCCCATCGACCTGTCGGCCCTGGCCCGGCTGCGCGCCAGCGGCACCTTGCAGGTGGGCGAACTGACGGCGGGCGGCCTGCGCGCCGCAAATGTGCACGCGGTGCTGCAGGCCGACGCCGGCAAGACCAGCATCAAGCCGCTCTCCGCCACGCTATACGGCGGCAACGGCAACGGCG
Source organism: Massilia sp. DJPM01 (assembly GCF_030348125.1). Taxonomy (NCBI): domain Bacteria; kingdom Pseudomonadati; phylum Pseudomonadota; class Betaproteobacteria; order Burkholderiales; family Oxalobacteraceae; genus Massilia; species Massilia sp. DJPM01. Next base: position 83,333 of record NZ_JAQOZV010000015.1, on the reverse strand, counting down.
CGCTGAGCCTCGATTTCACGGGCGACGCCAGCAATCCGCGCATGACGCTGGTGCAAGACCTGCGCGGCATCTCGCTCGGCCCCCTGCTGTTTGACGCCACCGGCAAGACGCCGCTCAGCGGACGCGGCGACGTCCAGCTCGCCCTGGCAACGCGCGGCGCCAGCAGCATGGCCCTGCGCGAGGCGCTGGGCGGCACGGCGGCGCTGCGGCTGCGCGACGGCGTCATCGGTGGCATCGACCTGGGCCGGCTGGTGCGCGAAGCAAAGGCCGCCGCGGGCGTGGGCAGCGGCGCCGACTCGACCGGTTTCAGCGAACTGAACGCGACCTTCCGCATCGATGGCGGCCTTGCCCACAATAAGGATTTGTCGGCAAGCACGCCGCTGTTGCGCATCGGCGGCGAAGGCCAGGTCGACCTCGCGCACGAGACCATCGACTACCGCTTGCGTTGCACCGTGGTGCCAAGCCTCGCCGGCCAGGATGGCCCCGCTGTCGGCACCTTGAACGGGCTGACGATACCGGTGGCGCTGGGCGGCCCGCTGGCGCAAATGACCTGGCAAGTCGACGCGGCGGCACTGGGCACCGAAGCGGCGCAAAAGATGCGCGCTACCTTGCCGGCTGGCGGCAAGGAAAAACTGAAAGACCGCGTCAAGGACGTGCTCGGTGGACTGTTTCCGCGCTAACAGGCTATTCGTGGCAAGCGCACGACAGTGCCGCATCTTGTTGAGCAAACCGGCAGCATGGGGCTGGGCTTTGGGCTAGCGTCAAACATAGCAAGCCCTGGCATACTCATCGGGAGGATCCATGTTCAACAGCACAGTCCTTGAAGTGGCGGTTGGCCTGACTTTTTGCTACGCGACGGTAGCATTGATTGTCAGCACAGTACAGGAAGCACTGGCGTCGGCGCTGAAACTGCGCGCACGCGGGCTGCTCGAAGGCATCAAGAGCATGCTCAACGATCCGGATTTCACCGCCCTGGCGCGCACCCTGTACGCCCATGCGCTGGTCAATCCGCACGGCAACCCGGCGCTTCCCGGGCAGGAGGACATCGGGACCAAGCCCTCGTACATCAAGCCCGAGCATTTCGCGATCGCCCTGATCGATGCCATCCAGTCGATTCCGGGCGACTACGACCAGCTCGGGCGCGACATCGACGCCCTGACCGATCCGCAGATCAAGCGTGCGCTGCAAGGCATTTACCAGCGCGCCGGGGGCGACATGGCGCGCTTCCAGGCATCGGTGGAAGGCTGGTTCGACAGTGCGATGGACAGGGTGTCCGGCCTCTACAAGCGGCACTCGATGGTGGTCAGCGTGCTGCTGTCGCTGCTGCTGGCGGCGCTGTTCAACATCGACAGCATCCACCTGTTCCGGACCCTGTGGGAGCATCCCTCGCTGGCGGCCCACATCGGCGCGGCGCCGGCCACCCTGAACCCGCAAGTGATGCAGATGCTGTGGACCTTGCCGGTTGGCTGGGAACAGTTTCCTCCGGCCTGGAACAGCGCGTTCGCGCTCAGTGTCGCGGGCTGGGTGTTGACCGCCTCCACCGCGCTGTTCGGCGCCCCGTTCTGGTTCGACCTGATGAAGCGCACGGTCCAGGTGCGCGGCACGGGCCCCAAGCCCTGAGGCCTGCGCCCGCCGTCAGCGAGCGCGGTCGGGACGGTGGGCTTCGACCAGGACGGTCGAGATGGAAACATGCGGAATGCGTTCGGGCCATACGTCGTTCGGCCCGAACCAGCGCGCTTCGACGATTTCGCTCGGGTCCACCCGGATCTCGCCATCGAGATAATCGGCGGTGAAGGCAATCATCAGGGAGTGAGGAAACGGCCACGACTGGCTGGAAAAATATTGCAGGTTGTGGACCCGCAAGCCGACTTCCTCGAACACTTCGCGGTGCACCGCTTCTTCCACCGATTCGCCCGCTTCCAGGAAGCCCGCCAGCGGCGTGAAGCGCTTGCTGGGCGAGGCGGCGTGCAGCGCCAGCAAGACATGGTCGCCCTTGCGGATCAACACCATCATCGCCGGCGAAATGCGCGGATACGCCATCATGCCGCAGGCGCTGCACACATAGCAGCGCTCGCCCGCTTTCAGCTGCATCGGCTGGGCGCAGGCGCCGCAGAAGCGGTGCGTGCGTGCCCACTCGGCAATCTGGCTGGCGCGCCCGGCCACGCTGAGCAAGTCCTCGTCGAAACCGCCAAACAGGGAACGCACGCTGCGCCAGGTGTAACCGGGCAGGGCCAGCTCCTCGCTGGCGTGCCACAGGGTCTGGCAATAGCGCCCGCCCAGGATGCCGACCGGATGCGGCGTGCCCGCGATGTCCAGGCGGGCAAGCGCGTCCGCGGAGGGCATGCCCAGGTCGGCTTCGCGCAGCAGCAGGCGGCCGCCATGGAAGACAAACGTCACCGGATCGGAGTGGGATTGCGCCGTGATCAGCGGCGTAAACGTTGAGGGCATCTGAAGCATGCGGCCAGCCTTTTGTGTTGTGGACTGCAGGCAGCATACCGCATTTTTCAAGCATGGATTGCCCGGCCAGGACGCTGCAAGCGGCACCCGATGCGATCTGGATCAAACTGGCGCGAACCGCATCGAACGCAGGCGACGCCGCCCGGTCATACCACAGTGCCCGCGCGGGCATGGCCGGACTGCGCAGGCGGCGGCAACGACGCTCACCTCAATGACATGATCCCATGACGACATCCTCCTGGTTAGCCCGGCACGACAAGGCCAAGGTGGTCATTTTCCGCGCGCTTCAGCTCGGGGACATGCTGTGCGCGGTGCCGGCCCTGCGCGCCTTGCGCGCGGCCATGCCGGGCTCGCGCATCAGCCTGGTCGGCCTGCCCTGGGCGGACCAGTTCGCCCGCCGCTTCAGCGCCTATATCGACGAGTTCATTCCCTTCCCCGGCCACCATGCGTTTCCCGAACAGGCCGCCAGGCTCGACCAGCTGCATGACTTCTATGCCGGCATGCGCGCGCGCCGCTTCGACCTGGCGCTGCAAATGCACGGCAACGGCCAGTACAGCAATGCGGTGGTGCGCGCATTCGGCGCGCGCGCGATGGGCGGGTTCGGAGCCGCGCCGGGCGGCGGCGATGAATGCCTGATTCCGTTTCCCGACACCGGGGCGGAACCGCTGCGGCTGCTGGAACTGGCGACGGGCCTTGGCGCGCCGGCGCGTGGTCCCCAGCTGGAGTTTCCCATCACCGCTGCGGACGAGCACGAGCTGGAAGCGAGCGGCGTGGCGCGCGGACTGGCGCCGGGCAGCTATGTGTGCGTTCATCCGGGCGCGCGCTGCGCCGACAAGTGCTGGCCGGCGGCGCGGTTTGCGGCAGTGGCGGACCAGCTGGCGATCCGGCCGAGGCTGAAAACGGTACTGACCGGCTCGCCCGCCGAGGTGCCGCTGACGGCCACCGTGGCGCGCCTGATGCGGCGTGCACCGGTCGATGCGGCCGGGCCCTTGTCGATCGGCGCGATGGCGGCGCTGATGAGCCGCGCGCGCCTGCTGATCTGCAACGATACGGGCGTGTCGCACATCGCGGCCGGGCTCAGGCTGCGCAGCGTGGTTATTTTCAGCAAGGCGGATATCCGGCGCTGGGCGCCGCTCGACCAGCAGTTGCATCGCTGTCTGTGGGACCCGTTCGGGGAGCAGGCGAAGACCGTGCTTGATCAGGCAAGGGCATTGGCGATGCGGCGGTGAGCATCGTTCCGGACACTATCGACGTCATTGCGGCTACGCCGCTTGTACCGCCCCTGCCTGCTCGTTCCCACTACTTCCTCGTCCCCCCTGCCTCGTCGTTTCCCCTACCTCCTCGTTCCCCCTGCCTCGTCGTTCCCCCTGCCTCGTCGTCGTTCCCCCTACCTCCTCGTTCCCCTGCCTCGTCGGGCAGCCCCTGCCTCGTAGCTCCTGCTGGCTCGCCGTTCGCGAGCTCGTCGTTCCCGCGCAGGCGGGAACGCATGCGTCCCCCCCAATTTCGTACCGTAACTGGCGGCTCGACAAACTTGGGTTGCCGTGGGGGCGCCTAGCCCTGCGCGGGAAGTCGTTTCTGCCAGTGGCAGGAACGACGGGGGGGAGGGGGGGTGAAGGCCGAGGTAGCGAACAGCGGCGTTAGTTGCGGATATGCGAATCTTGAATCCGGCGGCCAACGCTGCTTGAGTCCACGCCACGCGCACCCGCGCCGCATCCCTCTCGCAGCAGCCCCAGCGCCAGCGCATTGACTTCATCCTGCCTTACGTCATCGACAAAACTCGCATCATGCGCGCAGCGCGTCCGGATGTTTTCCTCGCCGCAAACCGGACAGTGCACGCGCAGCGATACCGCCGCGCGATGGCCATGCTGCCGCAGCGGCCCGGATTCGATCAGGTTGGTCAGCCAGTAAATCCCCACGGCAGGCGTGCCGATCGCCAGCGCCAGGTGCAGCGGGCCGGTATCGTTCGATACCACCAGCGCGCTGCCCGCCAGAATCCCGCACAAGGCTCCCAGCGATGCCTTGCCGCTCAGATCGATCGCCGGGTGGCGCATCGCCCCGATAAGCTCCCTCACCAGCGGCGCTTCCTCCGCCGTCCCGTTGACCGCCACCCGCGCTCCTGCCCGCACCAGCACATCGGCCAGCGCCGCGAAACGCCGGACCGGCCAGCGCCGGCGCGCATCGCTCGCCCCCGGTTGCAGCAACACCAGCGGGCGGTCGCGCGCGGGCGGCAGCAGGCGCGCCGCCTGGGCCAGGTCGTCCCCGGTGACATCGAGCTCGCGCCGCATCGGCCACGCCGCCGCACCGGCCAGCGCCGCCACTTCCAGCAATTGCAGGCGCCGGTTGACCAAGCCTTCATGGCGCACATTACGGTCGAGCGGCTCGGCGTCGCTGGCGCACATCCCCACCGCCAGGCGCGCACCGAGGCGCCGGATGAACGGGTTGGCGTGGCGTCCGCCGCCGAACAGCTGGATGGCAAGATCGACCCCGCTCATGCGCAGGTTTTCCACAAACGCTTCGACAGCGAACGGATCGGCATCGTCCGGCCCGCCCACGCCCATGCCGGGATACGGCGGCATGATCGCGACGGCATCGACCGGCCCCGGCCGCCCTTGCAGAAACGCCGCATGCCACGCCAGGCCGATGTACAACAACTGCGCGTCCGGATAACTGTGCCTGAGCGCGTGCAAGGCCGGCAGGCAGAACAGAAAATCGCCCAGCGCGTTCGGACGCAGCACGACGATGTTGCGCACCCGGGCCAGCCGCGCGTGCTGCCCGCCCTTCACAGCAACACCCTGGGCGCATCGACCCGGCGCGAGAGCACGGTGGTCGGCAATTCCATATGGTAGGCGCCGGACGGCACGATGCCGCAGCCGCCCGAGCGTGCCATCACGCGCAGTTGTGCCAGCACATCCTCGCCGCAATGCTCCGGCGGCAGCTCGGTCCAGAAATCGAAGCCGCCGGCGGCGCGCAGTTTGGCCGTATCGAACAGCACGCAGCCGCCGATCCAGGCAACCCGATACGGCCGCGTTGCCTCGCGCCCGATGCCCAGTTGCGCCTGCACGTGGAACAGATTGGCCGCGCTGTGCAAGTGGTGCCTTTCCCAGGCGCGGCTGCCGGGCGCGACCAGTTCCGGTTCGACCTGCCCATCCCAGAACTCGATGGCTTGCTGGTGCGGCCGGCAGTCATGCCGGTGACTGAGGCCGTGCAGGGCGCTGCCGACAAAGCCGCAGCGCTGCTGGCGCAGGGTGTGCGCCAGGCGCTCGATCAGGTCGCTTTCGATGATGACGTCATCGTCGAGAAACAGGCACCACGGCGCCGCAGCCTGCGCCAGCAAAAAGGCGCGCTGTTCGGCCATGCCGCGCCTTGGCAGATGGCGCCGCAGGTCCACCGGCAGCCCGCGCGCGGCCAGGTAGCGCAGCACGGCGCGCACCTCGGCGCTGGCGGCGGCGCCATCGCCATCGGACTGGTCGGACACCACGATGCGCAGATTGCGCGCCGTTTGCGATGCCAGCGCCGTCAGCGTCACGGCCAGCGCCGCCGCCCGATTGCAGGTCGGTATCAGGACATCGATGCGCTCGTCGCTCATGGCGCGGCCCCGCCGCAGTCGCGGCCCGGCGCCGCCCCGTACAGCCAGGGATTGAGCGCGGGGTCGTTGTACATCTTGAACTGGCGGTAGACCTTGAAGTAGGCTTGCCCGCTGGCGACTTCGGCCAGCAGGCGGTCGAGGCAGCAGGCCAGGTCGTGCCGCTGCTGCACCAGGCGCTGCAGCCTGGCCAGGCAGGTGTTCACGTGCTCCGCGCCGGCCTCGGTGCGCCCGGCCTGCACGCGCATGTGGAACACCTTGAGCGCGAGGATGGACAGGCGGTCGACCATGGCGCCCGCCGTCTCGCTGCTCAGGCGCGCGCCGGGCCGGGGCGGCATGCCGGCCAGCTGCGCGAGCAGGGCTTCGTCGAGCGCTTCGTCGAGCGCTTCGACGGCATCGTTGCGCAGCTGGTTGTGGCGGTCGATCAGGCGCTTGCTGGCGGCAATGGCGGCGCTGCCGGCATCAGGACGGCGGGCGCGGTCTTCTTCATCCCACAGCAGGCGGTTGTGACAGTGATTGGCCTCGACCCAGCGCCAGACCACGTGGCCGGCCGGGGCCGGCAAGCGGGCATCGTCCAGCTGCGCGTCGTGCCACCGCAACAACGATACGGCATTGAACTCCTTGAGCATGGCCACTCTCCCCGGGTGTGCATCCGGCTGCCAGCGCAACCGTGTACAGCTTGGAGCACGAAAGCGTGCGCGAAGTTCCCGTGACCGTTCAATCGGTGTCGCCGGGCCCCTTGAACGCGCCGCGCGCGGCACCTGCCTTCGCGCCGGCGCCGCCTGGCGTTGGCGGCCCGGGCGCCCGGGTTGGCCGGACAGCTCGCGCCGGATCGCGCTATCAGCTGGCCGGCTGCGCGATCGCATGGCGCGACAGCGAGCGTTCCAGTTCGGCCATGCCGGCCGGCAGGTCGAGGCTGGCGCCGCCGGCCTGCATGCTGGAACCGAAGGCGTGCAGCGTGCGGAACAGGTTGTGCGCGCGGCTCTGCTCGCCCATCTGGCCGATGCGCAGGATGTTCAGGCCGAACGCGCCCGAAATTTCCACCTTGTGCACGCGCGACATGTGCGCCCGCACCACGTCGGACGAAACATGATCGGGCGTGACGATGCCGATCACCGAATTGAGCCGGTGCTGCTTGGGCACCAGCAATTCCAGCCCCAGCGCTTCGATCCCGGCCTGCAGCGCTTCCGAGCATTGCTGGTGGCGCGCGAAGCGGCGCGGCAGGGTTTCGGCGCACACCAGGCGCAGCGCTTCGTGCAGGGCCAGGATGCCCGATACCGGCGCCGTGTAGTGATACGACTTCTGGTTCCAGAACTGGTCGGCCAACTGGGCGTCCAGGCACCAGTGATAGGGCTGGTGGCTGCGCGTGGCAATTTTTTTGGCCCAGGCATGTTCCGAGAATGCCAGCAGCGACACGCCGGGAATCGAGGACAAGCCTTTCTGCCCGCCCGTGATCACCGCGTCGACCTGCCAGGCATCCATGTCGAGCGCCATCGTGCTCAGGGTGCAGACGGCGTCGACGATCACCAGGCAGCCGTGCGCGTGCGCCATGCGGGCGATCCCGCCCAGGCTGTGGTTGCACACCGTGTTCGAGGTTTCGCCCTGCACCAGGGTAATGGCGGCATAGTTGCCCTTGGCCAGTTCGCGCTGCACCAGCTCGACGCTCGCGCTTTCATTGTTGTCGATGTGCAGCAGGGTCGGCTCGCCGCGCACGCGGCTGACCATCTCGGCCATGCGCTTGCTGAAATAGCCGTTGCAGATGCATAAAACCCGGTCGCCCGGATGGACCAGGTTGGCGATCGCCATTTCCATCGCCGCCGAACCAGGCCCGCCGACCCCCATCACGTGCGAGGAACTGGTCTGGAACACGTAGCGCCCCATCTCCTTCACCTGCGCGATCACCTGGTTCATGGTGTCGCCGAGGTGGTTGATGACGATCGAATTGGCGGCCGCCACGGCGGGCGGAATCGGCACCGGGCCCGCGCCCATCATCAACAAGGGTTCGTCCGGCAGGATGTGTTCTAGCGGAACTATCTCGGGAACGCGGATTGCCTCAACCATTCAATGACTCCTCAAATTATGTGTACCGGATGTCAATCATAGCCTGCAATCGATTAACTAGTTTCCAGACCGCCATTTCCAGCCGATACGCTCCGGCAGCCGGATACGGATGGGCGTTTTTTTACCGCCACTCTGATCCAAATCAATAAGTCGTCGAATATGTGTCAATACAACCTTTTACTGTGCCATTTGGCATAGCGCGCCGCCGGGCGCCATTCCCATGCCGCATATTAAGGCGCACTCAGCTTAATAAACAGGCAAATGAATATGACAAGACCATGACAAATATGGTTTTTTTGCCATAACAATTAATGTTCAATTAATCATCAGGGGTTTTCTCGTCCATGCAACCAGGCTGGCGCGGCGGTCCCGGTGGGCGAGTAAATCGTGATCGAATTTTCAACATCTCAATTGGCGCAACAACAACACCCCCCGAAATAGAAGCGAAAACCAAACCTGTTTAAATTCAATTACTTAAGACATTTTCTTATGCGACGTAAATTGCCATTAGTAATGCCTGCGCAATATTGATTGACACTCTGATGCCAAATCGTTTTTAATCGCCCCGACGAAATAACAATATTTCGCAAAAGTGCCCAACCGGCATTAACTATGCGTTTCCGGCCGGCACAAAAAAGCCTGCCGTTTCATTTATCCGTCCTGCGAGTGGTGAAGACGATGTCCCTGATTCGATCTGTTGATGTGGTGTCCCGATCCTGGCAATTGGCGTTACCGGTCCCTTGCACTGTGTCGGGTAGCGCCGGGCGCGCGGAGCTGTGCCGGTGAGCGCCGCCCTGCCTACCTTCGCCGACCTGGCCGCGCGTGTCGCCGGCGGCGCACTGAACCGGCCGCGCATCGCCATCATCGGCGCCGGCAGCAGCGGCCTGGCCTGTGCCGCCGAGATGCTGCAGCGCGGCCTGGACCCGGTTTTGTTCGAGGCGCGCTCGCAGCCGGGCGGCCTGTGGGGCAAGGACCCGCTGTCGGCGATTTACCCGGACCTGGTCCAGAACGCGGCCGCGCAACTGCCGCTGTCGCGCCCCGAGACGGGCAGCTGGGCCGCCTACACCGAACAATGCCTCGACACGGTCAAGCGCCAGGGCCTGGCCTCGCGCATCTTCACCTCGACCAAGGTGCTGTGCGTGACGCCATCGCTCTATGCGGGCGGGGCCGACCTGCTGATCGCCAGCGCCGACCAGGCCGCCGCGCCCCTGCTGCGCCACTTCGAGCAAGTGGTGTACGCGGGCGGGCTGTACCACACGCCGCAATTGCCCGAGATCGCCGGAGCGGCCGACTTTGCGGGCCGCATCATCCACTCGTCCGACGTGCGCGACATCAGCCGCTTCGCCGGCCAGCGCGTACTGATCGTCGGTTTGGGCAATACCGCCATGGAGTGCGCGGCCAGGCTGTTTCCGGTGGCGCAGCAACTGGTGCTGTCGGGCCGCAGTCCGACCTGGCTGGTGCCGCGCATGATTCACGGCAACCCGATCGATGTGGCCACGCGCGCGCTCAAGGATGCCTACCGCCACAGCTACCAGGCCAGGCTGTGGGAAGCCTGCCGCTCGCACGGGGCGGTCGGCCATGCGGTCGACCCGTCCAGCCACGAAATCGATGTGGGGCGCCAGCGCATCACCGTCAGCGACGCCATGCTCGGTCCGGTACGCAGCGGCATGGTCCCGCTGCGCCCGGCGCTGGCGCAGGTAAGCGAGCGCCATGTCCATTTCGTCGATGGCAGCAGTTGCGAGGCCGACATCATCGTCTGCTGCACCGGCTACCAGAGCCAGGCTATCCTGGCCGAAGGCAGCGAAGTGCCGCAGCAGCTGGTCGGCAACGTGCTGCATGCGCGCTACCCCGGCCTGTGGTTCACCGGCGCGCCGGCGCTGTGGGGCAGCCCGGCCCCGATCGCCAAGAAGCAGGGCCGCCTGATCGCCCACGCGATCGCCACCGGCTGGAACCGCGACGACCTGTGCCAGGCGGTGCGCCCGCACGCCAATTACGACAAGGCCGCCACGCGCCTGCCGTTCGGCTTCGAGGTAGCCGACTTCAGCGGTTACGCGCACATGGTCGACCAGGCCAGCGCCAGCCCGGCCCCGGGCGACGCGCACGCGCCGCTGGCCGGCAACCCGGTCAACTACGCCGGGTAGGATAGCGCCCCGCTGGACAGCGCCGCGCCGGAGAACGCCGCGCCGCATAGCACCGCGCCGGAGAGTGCTGCGCCGGACAGCGCCCCGCCGGAGAGCGCTGCGCTGCGCCGCACAGCGCAGCGCATCCTCCGCAGATACGCGGCGCGGCGCGGCGCGGACCAGGATCCTGCTCCGCCGGCAGCGTGCGCCAATGTGAAATCAGCCCATGTTTTTGCGTCGGTGAAGTTACAATTCCGCCTTGTCAAATGATCGCCCGCACGGTCATGCAAGCTGGCTTCCCCGCGCGCTCACCCCGGGTAGCCATACTCCCGGAAGAATCCTATGCCTGCACAGTATGTCAACACGCTTCGATACTGGTTCGATGTCGAAGCGCTCATGTATCCGGATCTTCCCAAACCGGGCAAGCGGCCCGCCTTCTTCAGGCGCTACGACGAGAAGTTACCGTGGCTGCCCGCGCCCCGGGGCACGCTGGCGGACGACGCGCCGCATGGCCAGCACAAGTATTTCGTCTGGTTCGGCCTGGTCGAGAAAGGCGTGCTGGAGGCCGAACTGGTGGAGATGTTCCCGCTCGACGCGGCCGAAGAAAAATTCAGCGGCAACCACCTCCATCCGGCCAGGGGCAACACCTTCCTGTGCGCGATCGAAATTGCCTCGGATGGCCGGCCCAGCGTCGACACGCTGCAACTGGCCGCGTTCGCCGTTGCCTTCGCGGAAAAGAAAAACCGGACCCGGATCGGCTATGGCGCGACCCTGTTCGGCCTGAAGAACAAGCTGCACGAACTGGCCATGGGCAACCACGGCATTGCCGACGCCGACTGGTTCGAGCAGGTCACCGACTTCCTCATCAGCGAGCTGGACTGGAAACCGCGCACCCTGCTCGCGCGCGCCCAACTGTGCGCGCACGAGGTGGCGCTGGTCGACCGCCGCGGCAAGAAGTTTCCGCGCGAGCCGGAGCTGGACCCGGTCAACTCCTTCTACCTCGACGACCTCGAGCGCATGTTGCAGGACGCCGAACACGGCCCCGGCTCGGCCCAGATCCAGGCTTACCTCGACGGTCACGAAGGTGGCGATGCCCAACGCGACGGCGCCCGAGGTAGCGACGCCCGACGCGACGGCGCCCGACGTAGCGACGCCCGACGCGACGGCGCCCGACGCGACATCACCCGTCCCGGCGCGGTCAACGCCGCACTCGATCCGCGCCGTTTCCCGGTGGGACGCTGGCCGACCGAGTTCCCGCTGTTCCTGATGCAGCAGGTGGCCGTCAACATCGGCCTGGAAACCTTGGCCGAGGGCGGCATCTTCTCGGTCAACGGCCCGCCCGGCACCGGCAAGACCACCCTGCTGATGGACATCATCGCCGCCCGCGTGGTCGAGCGCGCCAGGATCCTGGTGCAATTCGCCAATCCCGAAACCGCGTTCGCGCGCGCGCCGCACCAGGTCGAGTATCCGGCCAACAGCAGCGGTGTCACCTACAAGGGCGCCTGCTTCCACCTCGATGAACGCCTGCTCGACACCGGCATCGTGGTCGCCAGCGAGAACAACAAGGCGGTCGAGAACATCACGCTCGACCTGCCCAGCATCAAGAAAGTGGCGCCGCAAGCGCTGCTGGTGGACGGCCAGCCATTCGACTATTTCGCCGCCAGCGCCGAAGCGATCCTCAACGAAGAAAAGAAAAAAGCGCCGGGCGAGGGGGACGAAGGCGAGGCCAGTGCGCCCGGGGACGACGCCGGCGACGAGCATGGCAAGATCCGCTGCTGGGGCTTGATTTCGGTCCCGCTCGGCAAAAAGGCGAACCGCAGCCTGGTGGCCAACCGCCTTGGCGCCTTCAAGGACTCTGGCCTGGCGAAACAGCTTGCCGGCGCCGGCGCCTCGCTCAACTGGGAAGCGGCGCGCACCCGCTTCAACGCGGCCGTGGCCGAGGTGGAAGCGATCCAGGCTGCGATCCTGGACTACGACGGCACGCTGCCGCAATGGAAGGCGGCGCGCGAGCTGTGTGCGGCCGCCGACGCCGCCGCAGCAGCGGCGCGCCGGCACAACGAGGAGGCCAAGGCGGCACTGGCCGCGCTCGATGCAGGCGGCGTCGGCAATGCGTCGGCCATCGCCACCAATCTGCGCGAACGCGAACTGCACGCTACCGAATGGCCCGCCTGGCGCCAGTTACTGGCACGCTTTTTCCGCAAGGCGGCATTCGCCGCATGCCAGGCGCGCCAGCAAGCATTGTCGGACGAGTACGACAGCCTGCGCGGCGAGCGCGCGCGCCTGACCGTGGCGCGCCTGGAAGCGCAAACCAGGGCCGGCACCTGCACCGGAAACTGGCAGGCGGCACAGGCCGATGCCGCCACGCGCGCCGCCGCGCTGCGCAGCGTGCGCCAGCGTCTCGACGCGCTCGCCGCCACGCTGGGCGAGGCCGCCTTCGACCCGGCCGCGTTTGCCGCGCTCCCGGTCGAGCAGCAGCAGAAGTCTCTGCCGCGCAGCAACGCCAGGTATCACGCGGCGCGCGCCACCGTGTTCGTCGCCGCCATGCAACTGCACAAGGCGTTCCTCAAGCATGCCGGCAAGCCATTCGAAACCAACTTCCGCCTGGCGCTGGCCATGCTGGCGCAGGAAGGCTACATCCAGCCGCACTTGCCGGCCATGGCGCGCCACTTGTGGGCCACCTTTTTCCTCGCCGTGCCGGTGGTGTCGAGCACATTCGCATCGGTATCGCGCTGCTTCGCCGACCTGGGCGAAGGAGACATCGGCCTGCTGCTGGTGGACGAAGCTGGCCAGGCGGTGCCCTCGCACGCGCTGGGCGCCATCTGGCGCTCGAAGCGCGCCCTGATCGTGGGCGACCCGCTGCAGGTCGAGCCGGTGATCACGATGGACAAGAAGCTCGACTACGGCATCCTGAGCTACCACCAGGCGCCGGCCGGGCACCAGCTGACCGCCTACTCGGCCCAGCACCTGGCCGACCGCGGCAACCGCTTCGGCGCGCATGTGGTGCAGTACGACGGCAGCGACCTGTGGGTCGGCGCACCGCTGCGGGTGCACCGGCGCTGCGCCGATCCGATGTTTTCGCTGTCGAACCAGATTGCCTACAACGCCAAGATGGTCTACGGCCCGGCGCGTGCCGAGGAAGAACAGGCGAGCGTGCTGCGGCCGCTGCTCGGTCCCTCGCGCTGGCACGACATCGCCGTGGGCGAGTTCGAGGAGCACTACAACGCACGCGAAGGCGCGCTGGCGGCCGACATCGTGGTGCGCTACGCCAGCAATGGCTGGGTCGGCAAGGCGCACGGCTTGCCGGACCTGTTCCTGATCTCGCCATTCAAATCGGTGGCGCAGGAGCTGACCGGCCTGCTGCGGGCACGCGCCGGCGAGTGGGCGGGCGACGCCGACGACGAAGCCATCGCCAAGTGGCTGCACGGGCACGTGGGCACGGTGCATACCTTCCAGGGCAAAGAGTGCGAAACGGTGGTGTTCGTCCTGGGTGGAAAGACCGACGGCGCGCGCAACTGGGCTGCCGGCCGGCCCAACATCATCAACGTCGCCGCGACCAGGGCCAAGCGGCGCCTGTACGTGATCGGCAACCGCCAGCAATGGTCGCGTACGCTGTTCGGCCGCCAACTGGCCGACGCCGTGCCCGTGCTTCCCCAACCGGGGTCTGACCTCTGACTAGCATCATTGTGTCTTTCCGAGCCGGAGTCTGACCTCCGATGTGACACATTTTTATTCCCACAAGCGCGACATGCCCGTCAGGCCGCTAATGCCGCGTCTTTTTGTTTCTCATCAGACCTTTGTTTCTAATCAGAGGTCAGACCCCGGTTGTAGGAATGCCGGTCGTCCGGATTCGCAAGCGCTGGTTACCAATCTCCGAACCGGATGCGGGTTGATCAGGGTGTCGTTTTCGATAACACTGGGCGCTTCTTCATTCACAACGCGCCGAACCCATGAACACACTCCTGATCATCGACATGCAGAACGCATGGCTGGACAATCCCGCCCAACCGTGTTTCGACACCGCCGGCGTGGTCGGACGCATCAATCACGCCGCCCGGCACATCCGGGCGCAGGGCGGCAAGGTGATCTTCGTGCAGCATGCGGATGCGCACGCCCGCATCGGCTCGGCGCCCTGGCAAGTGATCGCGGCGCTGGAAAAGCATGCCACCGACGGCACGCTGGACAAGCTGGCCGGCGACTCCTTCGCCGCGACCGACCTGGCGGCGCAGCTGGCGGCCAGCGCCACCTCCACCGTGTATGTCTGCGGTTTCGCCACGGAATTTTGCGTCGACACCGCCGTGCGCGCGGCGGCCTCGCGCGGATTGCGCGTGGTGGCCTTGTCGGATGCGCACACCACCGCCGACCGTCCGCACCTCGCCGCGCCGGCCATCATCGCGCACCATAACTGGGTGTGGTCAGGGTTGCCGGTGCCCGCCGACGCCTCGCTGACCGTGTGCACCACGGCACAGGCTTTCCCCGCCTGATCGCCACCTCACAGATGCGGCAGCCACAGGATCATCGCCGCCGCAGCCACCCCGGCGGCCGTGGCCGCGCTCAGCCCCAGCATGGCGACGGCCATGGCGCCGCGCGCCGCCACGTGCCCGCTCGCCTGTGCGCGCGCATACAGCTCCAGCACCGCAAGCGGCAGCAGGTACTGGGCAAACGACAGGAAGCTCAGGAACGGCCCCTGGAAGGTCACAGGATCGAATCCGGCCGGTCCGTGGTTGGCGACGATCCAGGCCATCAGGCCGATCCGGAAAAACCACACGCCGCTGACCGCCAGGAACAGGCGCAGCGCCCAGCGCCGGTGCAGGGCGACGCGGCCGGCGCGCGCATGGTGCACGGCCAGGGCCGCGCACAGCACGATCAGCACCGCGTTGCCGCTGATGCCCACGTGCTGCACCAGGCCGCCCACCGCGCCGCGCCACCAGACCATGTACAGGCCGACGACGCTGGACGCCAGCGCCAGCAGCACATACACGCGCCCGTTCCAGCGATGAAACGTGGGCGCCAGGCGGCGCAGCGGCGTCAATAACTGGAGCGCGCCGCCGATAGTAATGACGACCGCCGCCAGCAGGTGCAGGCCGATGGCGGCATTGCCGGCCGTGTCGCCGGCCACATACCCGCGTGGCATGACCTTGTTCCACTGCGCCAGGTCGCCGTGCGCCAGCGCACCGCCGTAAAACACCGCCACATACCAGGCGAACAGCAGTTGTCCCAGCACGGCCACGCCGAACCACAAGCGCGCCGACCACGCCAGCGCGGCATCGACCCTGGCGTGCCACGCGGCCGGGCCCGCCGTGGTTCCTGGCGCCGCGCGCGGCCTGCCCCCAGCAGTTTGCAAGTTCATGTGACTTCCTTTCATGTGATGTCGCCTGTGTCCACAGTAGAAGGATGCGGGCCGCCTGGCGAGGGCGCGCGCCGATCGGCGCGACCGGCGGCGGTTTTCCGGGCTTGAACGACGGTCGGCGAACGGTTATTGTGGCGGGATGATGAACGCGCCGCCACCTCCCCTGCCCTCGCGCCATCCGGCGCTGCCGACCGTGCGCCAGTCGCTGGTGGTGACGCTGGTCACGCTGCAGCTGACGTGGGTGCTGGCCACGCTGTCGTCGGGACCGTTTTTGTCGGTGCTGCTGCGCATCGGTTTCATCGCCATCGCCCTGCTGTTCACCTACACGGCGACCGGCGCGCTGCGCCAGCGCCTGCTGCCGTCGGCCCTGGCGCGGCTGCTGGCGGTGGCGCTGATGGCGCCGCTGGCCACGCTGGCCATTTTCCGGCTGACGGAACACAGGCCCGCCAAGCGCGAGCTGGTGTATGGCTACATCATGCTGGCCGTGGTCGCGCTGGTGGTCGGGATGCTGGTGACGCTGGTGGCGCTGCGCCTGGAACGCAAGGCGCGCGAGCGTGCCGCGCGCCTGCAGGCCGAACGCGAGCACCATACGCTGGAGCGCGAGCTGCTCGACACCCGCTTGCGCCTGCTGCAAGCCCAGATCGAGCCGCATTTCCTGTTCAATACGCTGGCCAATATCGCGGCGCTGGTCGAGGCCAAGTCCGACAATGCGGGGCCGGTGCTGCGCCATCTGATCGCCTACCTGAAGGCCGCGATGCCGCGCCTGAACGATGCCGACGCCACCCTCGACGCCGAACTGCAACTGGTGCGCGCCTATCTGGAACTGATGCATATGCGCATGCCCGACCGCCTGCAATTCAAAGTCGAGACGGCACCGGCGCTGAACGGCTTGCCATTCCCGGCGATGGCCTTGCTGACGCTGGTGGAAAACGCAGTGCGGCATGGCATCGATCCGAGCCTCGACGGCGGCTGCATCGAGGTCGGCGGCAAGCTCGATGCCGCCAGCGGCCGCGTCAGCCTGTGGGTCAGCGACACCGGCATGGGCATGTCGGAGCTCAGCCAGCCGGGCACCGGACTGACCAATGTGCGCACGCGCCTGCAAGCGTTTTACGGCACTGGCGCAAAGCTGGATTTACACGAACAGGCGCCGCACGGCTTGCACGTCGAACTGACCTTTCTCCCACGGAGCGCCACATGAAGCACCCGACCGCCCTGATCGCCGACGACGAACCGCTGCTGCGCGAGCACCTGCGCGCGCAACTGGCACGGCTGTGGCCGGAGCTGGAGATCGTGGCCGAGGCGCGCAACGGCAGCGAGGCGGTCGAACTGTTCGACCAGCATCAGCCGGCGATCGTATTTTTGGACGTGCACATGCCGGGCCTGAACGGCATCGAGGCGGCACGGGCCCTGGCGCGGCGGGCGCAGATCGTGTTCATCACCGCCTACGAGCAGTATGCGGTGCAGGCCTTCGAGCAGGGCGCCATCGATTACCTGGTCAAGCCGGTCGACGCGGCGCGCCTGGCCGACACGGTGCAACGTCTGCAGGAGCGGCTGGGGCGCGCGCCGGATGCCGGTGCGGCCTTCGACGCGGTGCTCGAGCGCATGGCCAGCGAACTGCGCCAGCGCAGCGGGACGCGCAACTGGTTGCAGTGGATCAAGGCGTCGGTCGGCAGCCGGGTGCGCCTGATTCCGGTCGGGCAGGTGGCCTTCATGCGCGCGGACGGCAAGTACACCTCGGTGGTGTGGGACGATGGCGAGGCGCTGATTCGCAAGAGCATCCGCGAACTGGGCGATGAACTAGATCCGGAGCGCTTCGTGCAGATTCACCGCTCGGTAATCGTCAATCTGCATTATGTGAGCGAAGTGGTGCGCGGGGTGAACGAGACGGCCGACCTGCACTTGCGCGATCGCGCGGAGGTACTGCCGGTCAGCCGGAGTTATCTGCACCATTTTCGGCAGATGTAGCTGTCGTACCAGCAACGGTCAGGTCGATGGTTGGCAGAACCGGATGCGGTTGCCGAAAGGATCGGCCACTTGCATCACCCGGCCCCACGCCAGGTCGTCGACGCCCGGACACGCATAGGCATAGTTTTTCGCGGTCAGTTCCTGATGCAGCGCGTCGATGTCATCGAGATGGACAAAGATGGTCGAGCCAGGCGTGGCATCGCCATGGTGTTCGCTCAGGTGGATGACCAGGTCGCCACGCTTGACCTCCATGTACAAGGGCATGCCCTCCTCGAAGCGGTGTTCCCACTGGCAAGCGAAGCCGAGGAAATCCAGATAAAACTCCCTGGCTTTTTGCTCCGAAAAAATGCGCAGGATGGGAATGGCCGGGGAAAGGTTCACGCTGCGCTCCTGATAGGTTCTGTAGCCCTCAGCGTGCGTCATCGGCGTGTCGTTGTCAACGCATCAGCGCTTCGATGTCGCCGATCGCCTTGGGCACGCCGGCACTGAACACGTCCCGCCCCGATGGCGTCACCGCCACGTCATCCTCGATCCGGATGCCGATGTGCCAGAACTGCTCCGGCACGCCCGGCGCCGGCCGGATGTACAGGCCCGGTTCGACGGTGAGCGTCATGCCCGGTTGCAGGATGCGCCAGGCATCGCCGCCCGGTTCGCGGTAACTGCCGACGTCGTGCACGTCCATGCCGAGCCAGTGGCTGGTTTTGCACATGAAGAACTGGCGCCAGGCGCCGCTGCCGATAACGTCGTCGAGCGAGCCGACGCGGTCGGCATCGAGCAAGCCCGTGTCGAGCATGCCCTGGGACAGGATGCGCACCGCCGCCTCGTGCGGCGCCAGGACGCTCGCCCCGGGCTTCACCGCGGCGAGCGCGGCCAACTGGGCGTCGAGCACGATCTCGTAGATCCGCCTTTGCGCGGGCGAAAAACGGCCATTGACGGGAAAGGTGCGCGTGATGTCCGACGCGTAACTGTCGAGCTCGCAGCCGGCATCGATCAGCAGCAGCTCGCCATCGCGCAGTCGGGTGCGGCCGGGGTTGTGGTGCAGGATGCAGGCATTCGCGCCCGCCGCCACGATGGATGGATACGCCGGCGCGGCCGCGCCCTGGCGCTGGAATTCATACAGCAGCTCGGCCTCGACCTGGTATTCGGCAAGCCCGGCACGCGCTGCGCGCATGGCCCGCAGATGGGCGTCGGCCGCCACGGCGGCGGAGCGCCGCATGAGGTCGAGCTCCCCGCCATCCTTGAACAGCCGCATTTCATCGATCAGCATGTGGACGTCGTGGATGAGCGCCGGCGCCCGCATGCCGGAGCGCGCCGCGCCGCGTACGGCGCGCAGCGATCCGTTGAGGCGCTCGTCGAAGGCTGGGTTGCGGCCCATGCCGGCGTACAGGGCAGGCGCGTCGGCCAGCAGGCCGGGCAGGTGCTGGTCGAGCGCCGCGATGGAAAACGCCTGGTCGACACCGAAATGCGCGCAGGCGCCGTCCGGACCATGCCGGAATCCATGCCAGATTTCATGCGCGGCATCCTTGTCGCGGCAAAAGAGGATGCTGCGCGATTGCGGCCCGGCCACCAGCACGAGCACGGCGTCCGGCTCGGTCACGCCGGACAGGTAATGAAAATAGCTGTCGTGCCGGAACGGATACTCGACATCGTTGTTGCGCATGACTTCGGAGGCCGTGGGAATGATGGCGACGCCGCCGCCGTGCTTCTGCATGTGCGCGATCAGGCGCGCGCGCCGGGTGTGATAGGGATGCATCATGCGCCTTTCAGGGAAGGGAAAAAGTGCCATTGCAGGTTGACCCCGAGCGTGGCGCTGGCGACGAGCGCAAAGCCGGCCAGCTGCAGCGCGCCGATCGCGTGGCCGTAGACGAGGAAGTCGGCCACCACCGCCGCAGCCGGATAGAGAAAGGTGAGCACGGCGATGACGGCCGTGTTCATGCGTGGCGTGGCGCCGTACACCATCACGTAGGCAAGTGCGGTGGGAATCAATCCGAGGCCGGCCAGCCAGCCCCACTGCGCCGCATCGATGCCGCTGGCGGGCATGCTGAAGAACCCGGCCGTAAGCACGGTACCGGTGAGGCAGTGGGTCAATGCCGTCAGATGCGGTGGCATGCCGCGCATGGCGCGCGTGCTCAGGGTGACGCCGGCGTAGGCAACGGCCGCGCCGAGCGTGCAGGCGATGCCGATCAGATAGCTGGAACTGAGCGCCATGCCGGTGCGCAGTCCGCATGCCAGCACGAGGCCGGCGAAGCCCAGCGCGACCCAGCCGATATTGTTGGCGCTGACGCGTTCCTTGAGCAGGAGCGATCCGAAGATCAGGACCAGGAACGGTTGCACGTGGTACACGATGGTCGTCACGGAAATGCCGACGCGGGCGATCGCTTCAAAGAACATCACCCAGTTCCCGCACATCAGGATGCCGCTGCCGAGCGCCAGCATCAGGTTATGGAACGAGACGTTGCTGCGCTTGAGCATGCCTTTGTACGCGCAATACGCCAGCAAGATGGCGGCGCCGAAAGCGCAGCGGAAAAACACGGTCATCACGGGCGCCAGCGCGGCTTCGTGGAAGAAGATACCCAGCGTGCCAAGCATGAGCATGGCGGCGGCGAACGATAGGGCGGGATTGGTCATGATCTGCTCCGGTGAGGGGTTTCGGGCTATCATCGGGTAGCGCAACACATCAAACAAGCTGATTTATTTGATGAAATTCATTCGATAATCGAAACCATGAAACCAGACCTGAACCTGAACCAGCTGCGTACCTTTGTCGCGGCGGCCGAGCACATGAGCTTTGTCGGCGCATCCGACGTGGTGCACCGGTCGCAGGCGGCGGTGAGCATGCAGATCATGAAGCTCGAAGAGACGGTCGGGCAGGCGCTGTTCGCGCGCCACACGCGCCGCATCGAATTGACGGCGGCGGGCGAACGGCTGCTGCCGTATGCGCGCCAGATGCTCGCGCTCGAGGCACAGGCGCTGGCCGCGCTGCGCACGCAGGAGGTGGTCGGGCGCGTGGTGCTCGGCGCGCCCGACGACTACGTGGCATCCCTGCTGCCGCCGGTGCTGGAGCGCTTCACCAAGCTGTTCGCCAATGTCGAGATCGAGCTGGTCTGCCTGCAAAGCACGCTGCTCAAACCCCTGCTGCAAAAGGGGCAGATCGACCTCGCGTTCGTGACCCGCGACGACGGCCTGGAAGGCAGCCTGATCCGGCGTGAAGCGATGGCCTGGGTCGGTTCGCAGCGGCACGCGGTGTGGAAAAAATCGCCGCTGCCGGTGGCGCTGTTCGACCAGGGCTGCGTGGCGCGCGCGCACACCCTGGCCGCGCTGGACAAGTGCGGCAGGCCGTACGGCGCGACCTACAGCAGCCCGAGCCTGCTGGGCATCGTGGCGATGGTCGATGCGGGACTGGCGGTGGCGGCCCTGGCCGAATGCAGCATCCCGCCGCACCTGGTGCGGCTGGGCGAAGCGGAGGGCTTGCCGCCGGTGGAGCCGCTCGACGTCGTGCTGATCAGGGGACGCAACAGCAGTTCGCCGGCGGTGGAGTGCCTGGCGGGCGAAATCATGGCGGCATTGCGGCCTGTGCGCGCAGCGGCCTGACGCTGCGCCCGCCCAGGGGATTAGCGCCGGCCCAGCGCCAACTAAAAAACGTCGTTTTTTAGATTGGCGGAATAGTATTTGAGATAGCTTGACTAGGGCCTGAACGGACTTTATGAGCAAGCCTTCCGGGAGAAATCACCTACTACGCAGCGAAGGAAATTTATAGAGGAGGACAGCCGTGACCAGCAGGGCTAAAAACAAGCCTAAGCCGCCTGCGCTGATGAGCGCACTTACCGTGCCTTCGTTGGGGTCGCGTTTGTCGAAGTCGCTCCTGAAAACAGCATTTTCTGGCTTCGTGCTGTCGTAAGCTATTTGAACGGGCGAGCTGGCCAGTGTCTCGGCATCCGCTACGGTGTCGAGCCAGTCCGAGTCCATTTTGTAATTGATCCCAGCGATTGAATAGCTAAAGTTCACCTGATAGGTGACACGGCTCTTCTTGGTTCTCTTGGTGATGCCATCCGGTTTTGCAACCACGAAGGCGGGCGCATGGGCAATAGCGATATTCGTGTCGATCTTCTTGATGTTGACGGTCGCTATGATGGCGAATGCGATGGCAAAGACGGCAAGAAAAGTAATGAGTGGTTTCTTCATGATGACTCAGGGACAGGATGTAGTTAAAAACGCAACAAGTATCCCATATCGAATGTCCTATTCTTCTAGAAAATTGCATTCTCGGGATTCCTGTTCCATTATTGCAACATATAAGGTTCAATGATTCCTATCAATAAAAGCCGATGGCAGGCGAGGAACGGACATGCTTACCCGGTACGATCCCTCGCATGGCCCGGCCTTCCCATCGTGGACGCCTGTCCGGTCCGGGGTGCCTACGGCCACGTGCTGGTCCTGACCGAGGACGGCGCTCTGCACGGGGTCGACCTCGATAGCGGAGCCAGTGTCGAACTGTGCCGGGTGGAACTTCCCGCGCTGCCGCAGGACGCTGACCGCCTGGCGCCCAGCCTGCGGCTGCACGCGTCGTCCGACGGCGTCCATGCCGCGATCGTGGTCGACCGGGGCCAGCATGGCGTGGTGGTGGAGACGCAGTCCGGCGCCATCACCATGCGCCTGGACGGCGGCGACTATCACGCCGAACAAGTGCCCTTCAGCGCGTGTTTTGTCCGTCATGAAGGGCGCAATGTCCTCGTCCACCGCAGCGCCTGGAACCGCCTCGACGCTGCCGATGCGGCGACCGGCAAGTCGCTTACCGAGCGCCACATCGCAGCGTATGAGCCGGGCAAGGATTGCCCGGAGCATTACCACGACTACTTCCACGGACAGGTCCGGCCCAGCCCGGACGGCAGCCGCCTGTTCGATGATGGCTGGGTCTGGCAGCCGGTCTCGATCCCGCTGGCCTGGTCCGTCACCGACTGGCTAGCTTCGAATCCGTGGGAAAGCGAAGACGGCGCCTCGGTCGTGCGTGTGGCCATGCGTGACGACTGGAATACGCCTGCCTGCTGGGTCAGCGAACGCCAGGTCGCGCTGTGGGGCACGGCCGACTGGGACGAGGAGGAATGCGAGGAATCGGGTAAAGGGCCGGGCGTGCGCATCCTGGATGCGACGGTGCAGGCAGCGCCGTCTCCCGAGGCGCGCTGGCCCATGGTCATCGACGCAACGATCGGCGTTCTCGACCTGTTCAGTGACGGCAAGCGCCTGTACGTCGCTGCCGACACAGGGACGAGCGTCTGGGACCTGGCGACGCGCGCGCAGATCAGCGGCCTGCCTGGTTTTACCCCGCGTTTCCATGATGCGGCGCGCGCCACCCTGGTCGCCATCGGGCCGCACACGATCGTCGAGTTTCCGCTGGCGTGGCTGGCTCAGACATAGTGGTGTTCCAGCCCGGAGGCCAGGGCGGAACACCCGCGCCCGGCATGCACCTCAGGCCGTGGCCGGGTCGAAGTAGCGGCGAGACAAGCCGCTGCGGCCAGGAAAGAACTTGAAGTAGGGCCGTGCCTGGTCGATGGTGAGCGCCACCGATGGGTGACTCATCAAGCGCTCGACATAGGCCGCCAGGTGGCCATGCTGGGGCGGCAGCGGCACGTAAGCCATGGCATAGAACAAGGCTGGCGCCGCGGCGCAGTCGGCCATGCTGAATGCATCACCGGCGACCCAGGTCCGCCCTTCGAGGTGGCGGTCGATAAAGGCGTAGGCCGACGACAGGCTTTCCCGCGCCTTGGCCACAGCGGGTGCGTCGCGCTCGCCTTCTGGCCGCAGCAGGTCGGCTGTCAGTGCCTGCATGGGCGTCATCACATACAGGTCGAACAGGCGGTCCCACAAACGCACGTCGAGCGCGGCGTCCGGCGCATCCGGGATGAGCGTACGGCCCGGACTGGCATGGTGACGCTGGAGATACTCGATGATGATGCTCGTTTCGGGCACCGGACGCGGCCCGTCCATCAAGAGTGGCATCTTGCCTGTAGGCCAAAGCGCCAGGTGCGCGGCCCGCTCCTCGGGGTCGCCCAGGTTGAGCAGCCGCTTGTCCACCTCGATACCGAGCACATCAATCGCGATCAATACCTTGTGGCAGCAGGACGACAGAGGATGGTAGTGAAGCGTGAGCATATTCATGCGTTTGCCTGTGCTTTCCAAAAGTGGAAAGTATGTGCCTGATGCCGCGCCGAGTCAAAAATCCGCTGTTGGGGTCAGCAATGGCGAGGCATCGCCTGGAGCAGTCATGCCGCAGTCGTCGGGTAGCTGCTTGCAGGGGCTGGTGCCAGCGATCCCTTCCAGGACGTCAGCTTGCGTGCAAGGCCTCCCAGGAAGTAGCCGTTGAAGACGCCGAACATGAAGCAC
This sequence comes from Massilia sp. DJPM01, assembly GCF_030348125.1. Lineage (NCBI taxonomy): Bacteria > Pseudomonadati > Pseudomonadota > Betaproteobacteria > Burkholderiales > Oxalobacteraceae > Massilia > Massilia sp. DJPM01. The sequence goes on along the minus strand of NZ_JAQOZV010000015.1, from coordinate 59,422 downwards.
ACCACCGTCGAAAACAGCGCATGGTGGCTGGCCTGCGGCTGGACAACGAGCGTCACGGCCGTGGCGTACCTGGTGCAGAAAATCGCCAGCATCATCGCCAGCGGCACCCAGCTGCCGTGGACGCGCACGCTGCCGGGCGCGGCGCCAGCGCTCACACCTGCGCTGCTGAACTTCCACACCAGCAGCAGCATCATCGCCGCGCCGCTGGCCCAGGCGGACAGCGGAAGGAAGGCGGTACCGAACTTTGCCACGATGTCCTGCAAGGAAAGGGCCAGCATGATGACGGGGATGATGAACAGCTTCCCGACCGCCATCTCGCGGTCGCGCATCGCGACGACGCCGCGATACACCAGCAAGGCGAGGATGGCCCACACGTAGAAAGGGGTGTGGGTCAGGATCTGAATCAGCATGGCAGGCTCCGCAAGGTCGTTAAGTTGATGCCACTTTGCCCGCGACACGCCTACGGAAGGAACATATGCGACGAAGCACCGGATACTGGCGCGAAATGCAGCCTGACCGCGCCAGATGCAGAGGCCCCGAACGCCAGTGCAAAGCGCTCGGCTTGGAACGGTTATGCCCAACTAAAAAGTGTTGGTACAAAGCAGCGCATGAGTGAGACTAACAATCGGATCCGCAACCCGACCACGTTGACGGGGTGCGCAAAGGACTGGCCGCTGCCCTCGAGTCCGTATACCATGGGGTCACCCCGTACCTGACGGTGCGGCCGATGTAGACGCCTCCCCATGTCGCGCATCGCACTCGTGCTCGCGTTGTCATCGAGAGGTCATTCTGTATCGGTACTGTCAGTGGTTTCCCGTATTCTTTCCGCATACTCCAATGATCGATCAAGATTTGGCTGCCGCCAGTAGAAAATCTCCGCTGCAAGGCATGGCATCTTCCGCACTCGCATCCATGGCGATCTCGGCATTGCTGCTCTATCTCGGCGTGGTGGCAAACACATCGGCACAGGAAAGCATTCGGCCCGCATACACGGCCGATTTTGTGGCGCAGATGCTCGATTATGTCTCCCGCGACTATGCGCTGGCCGTATTGAACGGAAAAATTATCGACGAAGATGAATACGTCGAACAACTGGTCGTCAGCGGTTCCGCGCTGGAAGTCAGTGAGCAGGTAAAAGCGATCAGCTCACAGCCTGCCATTCGCAGGGATATTGCCAGGCTCATCGAGCTGATCAAGGAAAAAGCGCAGCCCGAGGCCATCAAGAAGCAGGCATTGAAAGCGCGTGATGCCATCTACGTAGCAGCCGGAACGGCGACAGCACCCGGCAATTGGCCCAGCCTGACCCAGGGAAAACAACTATTCACGGCGCACTGCGCCTCCTGCCACGGCGCAATCGGCAATGGGCGGGGCGTCGCGGCGCAGGCACTGGCGTCGACGCCAATGAATTTTCTCGATTCGGCACGCATGGCGTCCATGTCGCCGTTGTCCGTCTTTACCTCCGCCAAATCGGGAGTTCAAAACACCGCAATGCCAAGCTTTTCTTCCCTGGCAGAGGACGAATTGTGGGCCGTGTCGTTTTATGTACTTTCGCTCAGACCACGCATGGAATTACCCGCCGCAGCCAAGCTTGACCGGACGGCCGCGGATCTGTGGCTGAAGGCAGCTGCCACGCTTCCTGATGAGGAATTGATGCAAACACTACCGGGGTCTTCCAGTGAGCGCCTGAAGTCGCTGGCGCTGCTCAGATCCCATTACGAAGAGCGCAAGTGAGCCGAATTGGTCGACATGACGACCGCCGCTGCGCCACTAACGAAACGATCACCTGCCCGGCACCTTGTCGTGCGCAGGAACGGCGTCATCGTCCGGGCATGACCAACGCTGTTCCACCAACCTGGGATATGGAGAAAATAAATGCTACATAATAGAAAGCATGGTGTGTTGAAGTCCTGCGTCGCGCTCCTCGTTCTGTTTTCGTCATCGCTTGCATTCGCAGCCACCGTCGTACGCGGGCCTTACCTTCAAAGCGCAAGCAGCGATAGCATCACTGTGCGCTGGCGTACCGATACCGCTACCGATAGCCGTGTCCACTATGGCACCAGTTCCGGCAGCCTGACGTCTCCCGCATCGAATGCCGCATCCACCACTGAACACGTCGTCAAATTGACCGGCCTCGACCCGAACACGACCTATTTCTACAACGTCGGCTCCGGCAGCGCCGTGCAGGCAGGCGACTCCACGTATTATTTCAAAACCTCGCCGACGGCCGGCACCGCGGTGCCCACCCGTATCTGGGTGATCGGCGATGCAGGCACAGGTTCAGCCGGCCAGGCAGCCGTCTACAACGCCTACCGCAATTACACCGGAAGCAGGTACACGGACTTCTGGATGATGCTCGGCGATAACGCCTACAACAGCGGTACCGATGCCGAATATCAAACCAAGATGTTCAACGTGTACCCGGAGATGATGCGCCAGTCGCCGCTGTGGGCCACGATCGGCAACCACGACGGCGTCAGCGCCGATTCCGCGACGCAGAGCGGGCCCTACTATGACATCCACACCTTTCCGAAAAACGCCGAGGCCGGCGGTGTCGCTTCGGGTACCGAGGCCTATTACTCGTTCAACTATGGCAACATCCACGTCATCGTGCTCGACTCGAACGAGACCAGCCGCTCCACCACAGGCGCGATGATGAACTGGCTGAAAGCCGATCTGGCGAATGTCACCGCGACCTGGTTGATCGCCATCTGGCACCATCCGCCCTACACCAAGGGTTCGCACAATTCGGATACCGAGACCAACATGATCGAGATGCGCCAGAATTTCCTGCCTATCCTGGAAAACTATGGCGTCGACCTGGTTCTTGCGGGACACAGCCATTCGTATGAACGCTCGAAATTCATCGACGGCCACTACGGTCTCTCGAGCAGCTACAACAGCTCGTTTGAAATCAATGGCGGCAGCGGCCGCGTCGATGCTACGGGCGCCTATACAAAAACCGCCAGCCTGCCGCATTCGGGCGCAGTCTATTCCGTGGTCGGTGCGTCCGGCCAGGTCAGCGGCGGCCTGTTGAATCATCCCGCCATGTTTTTATCGCTGAACGAATTGGGCTCGATGGTCATTGATGTTTCCAGCCAAACCCTGGACATCAAGTATCTCAACAACAACGGCACCATGCGTGATTATTTCACCATCAGCAAAAGCACCACGCCGCCAGCCATTCCAGCAGCGCCTGGCGGCTTGACGGCAACGGCCGCTTCATCGTCCGCCATTAACGTGACCTGGACCGACAATGCCAATAACGAAACCGGCTTTGATATCGAGCGTTCCACCGACAATGTCAACTGGGCAGCGCTGCCCGCGGTCGGCAGCAACATCCAGTCGTACGGCAACACCGGGCTGGCCGCCAGCACAAGCTACTCTTACCGGGTACGCGCCAAAAACAGTGCCGGCAACTCCCCCTATTCCAATGTGGCCAACGCGACGACGCTCGCTGCCGGCAGCACGACGGTGACGCTCGATCTGCGCGACGGATTGAACGGTTACACCGGCACCCAGGATACCTATGTCGCCAGTGGTGTGACCGGCTCCAGCTTCGGCACCTCTGCCGCCGTGCGCGCTGATGGGTCGGACGGCACCAATGGCGAACTGGTCTCCCTGCTCAAGTGGAGCGTGGCCGGCATCCCGAGCACCGCCACTGTCAAGTCAGTTCGTGTGAAGCTACAAACCTTCAACCCGAGCGCTGGCACATACCGGCTCTATGCTCGACATAGTGCCTGGGCCGAAAGCACGGCCACCTGGGCCAACGCCAATATCGCCGGCAGTCAGGGTACCGAGATCGGCACCTTTGTACCGAGTGCAAATGGGCTTCAAACCATCACCCTCAATTCGGCGGGCATCAGCGTGGTGCAGGGCTGGTTGAACGGTACGATCGCCAATCATGGCCTGACCATCCGCTCCTCCAGCAGCGACGGCGTCGACTTCCGCGCCAGCGAATATGGCACTGTCTCCCAGCGCCCGACTCTAAGCATTACGTATCAGAACTAATCGGTAACGATTCGCTCGAATGTGGCGGGAGAAAGGTCTCCCGCCCATTTTATTTGTTGAGGATCCCATCATGCAGCTCAATCGGGTGTTATTCGCTCTGCTTTTTTTCACTGGGCAGGCGCTGGCCCATGGCTCCTTGCACAGCCAGATACAGGATCTGAGTGCGACGATGCGGCGAGAGGGAAAAAGTGCACCCTTGCTTGTCAAACGTGGACGGCTTCACATGGAACACGGGAATAACAAGTCCGCAACCCAGGATTTCTTGTCTGCCCTGAAGCTCAATCCTGAGGAGCGATCCGCCAACTATTACTTGGCCGAGCAAGCCTTCAATCAAAAGAGATTTACCGAGGCACGGCGGTACGCGGAAAAATTTCTGGCGATGTTGAAAGGTGAGCCGGGCGCAATCGTGCGAGGCCAAAGTCTGTACGGACAGATTCTGCTCGCGCAGGGGCAGTATCGTGCCGCCGGGGCGTCGTTCCGCATCGCGCTGGACCAGGCAGCTGAACCCTCGCCTGAGCATTACCTGCACCTTGCCGATGCGCAGAGCAAAGCGGGCGCCACTGCGCAAGCGCACGCTAGTCTGGATGAAGGCATGCGAAAACTCGGGATGTTGAACGTGCTGCAAAACAAGTCCATTAGCCTGGACATCGAATCAACAGCATGGGACGACGCCCTGAAACGCCTGGATGCCATGATCATGCAAGGCCAAGGTCTACCTGAGCTGTACCTTCGCAAGGCAAAAATACTGCTCGCTGCCGAGCGCCAATCCACGGCGCAAGAGGCGGTGCAAGTGGGGTTGGCGTCCATCGACCAGATCCCTGCCGCCCGACGTGAGACCCCGGCAATGAAGCAGTTGCGAGCCGAATTGCTTGGACTGCAATCCGAGCACTGAATTGCTTCGCATTTGCCCGGGGCAGATCTTGGGCGGACGGACTGGGATCGGCTTGACTCCACAAAATAAAGTGTGGGTAAGAAAAAGGCCCGCCGTCAGGATAGAGGCGGGCCTTTACCAACAAAAAGACTGTTGGTGGTAATTAGAACGGAATATCGTCATCCATGTCCGAGAAGTTCGGCGCCGGCTTCGGTGCCGGACGTGCCGCAGGCGCAGGTGGCGCCTGGCGCTGTGGCGCCGGACGGCTCTGCTGCGGCTGCGAATCGTAGCCGCCGCCATCATCCATGCCGCCGCCGGCATCGCCGCCCATGCCCTGGCGTCCGCCCAGCATCTGCATCTGTTCGGCGACGATTTCGGTCGCGTACTTCTCGACGCCATCCTTGTCGGTGTATTTACGGGTCTGCAGGCGGCCTTCCACATACACCGAGGAACCTTTTTTCAGGTACTGGCCGACGATTTCAGCCAGGCGGCCGAAAAACGAGATGCGGTGCCATTCGGTCAGCTCTTTTTGCTCGCCGGTGTTGCGGTCTTTCGACTTGTACGAGGTCGCGACGGCGATGTTGGCGATGGCGTCACCGCTGGGCATGTAGCGGATTTCCGGATCGCGCCCCAAGTTGCCGACGATGATGACTTTATTGACTGATGCCATGTATTACTCCTGTTGAACTGCTGCGGCGTCCCGCAACCCGATGATTTTTCTAGACGAGGATTATACTCCGGCGTGCGTCTCCAACGCATTGAAACTGCGCCCTACATGCGTCCTTTCTGCCTCCATGGTGCCCCATATTATGCGCCCATCATACGCATGCACACGCAAAAATACTGGTATTATATACAGTGAAAATAAACAAAATCCCTGAGCAACGTCAATACGCTTTTCGCGCAACTGCGGACGCGGCAATCGTCCCCGCAGACGTCGCTTCTGAAACACGGCTATAGTATGAGCTGACCCGTTTAAGGCACACAACACATGGAACAGATCCGCATTCGCGGCGCACGTACGCACAACCTGAAGAACATCAATCTCGACCTGCCACGCAACAAGCTGATCGTGATCACCGGCCTGTCCGGCTCCGGCAAATCGTCGCTGGCGTTCGACACCTTGTATGCCGAAGGGCAGCGCCGCTATGTCGAATCGCTGTCGGCCTATGCGCGCCAGTTCCTGCAGTTGATGGAAAAGCCCGATGTCGATCTGATCGAAGGCCTGTCCCCGGCCATCTCGATCGAACAGAAGGCCACCTCGCACAATCCGCGCTCCACGGTCGGCACGGTCACCGAGATCCACGATTACCTGCGCCTCCTGTACGCGCGCGTCGGCACGCCCTACTGCATCAACCACCCGGACCACGCGCTGGCCGCGCAGACGGTGTCGCAGATGGTCGACGCGGTGCTGGCCATGCCGGAAGATACCAAACTGATGATCCTGGCGCCCGTTGTCGCCAACCGCAAGGGCGAACACGGCGACCTGTTCGCGTCGATGCAGGCGCAGGGCTTCGTGCGCTTCCGCATCCAGAGCGGCACCCACGAGGCCAAGATCTACGAGATCGACGACCTGCCCAAGCTGAAGAAAACCGAAAAGCACACCATCGACGTGGTCATCGACCGGGTCAAGGTGAACGCGGAGATCAAGCAGCGCGTGGCCGAAAGCTTCGAGACCGCGCTGCGCCTGGCCGACGGGCGCGCCGTGGTACTCGAGATGGATCGGGCCGCGGAAGGCGGCGGGGCGGAACACGTCTACTCCAACAAGTTCGCCTGCAACACCTGCGGCTACTCGCTGCAGGAACTCGAACCGCGCCTGTTCTCGTTCAATAATCCGATGGGCGCCTGCCCCGAATGCGATGGCTTGGGCCACATCGAATTTTTCGACCCGCGCCGCATCGTGGCCTTCCCCAACCTGTCGCTCGCCTCGGGCGCGGTGAAGGGCTGGGACCGGCGCAACCAGTTCTACTTCCAGATGCTGTCGAACCTGGCGGCGCACTACGAGTTCGATATCGACATGCCGTTCGAGCAGCTCGACCTGGCCTCGCAGCAGGCCGTGTTGTACGGCTCCGGCAAGACCTCGATCCCGTTCACCTACGTGAACGAGCGTGGCCGCACCGTGATTCGCGAGCATACCTTTGAAGGCGTGGTCACCAACCTGCAGCGGCGCTACCGCGAAACCGATTCGATGGCCGTCAAGGAGGAACTGGCGAAGTTCATCAACGAGAAGCAGTGCCCGTCGTGCGAAGGCGCGCGCCTGCGCGTGGAAGCGCGCTTCGTCAAGGTCGGCACCGGCAAGCAGCAGCGCGCCATCTACGAGGTCGCGCGCAAACCGCTGCGCGAATGCCTGGAGTTCTTCGAGAAGCTGACCCTCAAGGGCGCCAAGAAAGAGATCGCCGACCGCGTGGTCAAGGAAATCGTCTCGCGCCTGAAGTTCCTCAATAATGTGGGACTGGACTACCTGTCGCTCGACCGCAGCGCCGATACGCTCTCGGGCGGCGAGGCACAGCGTATCCGCCTGGCCTCGCAGATCGGTTCGGGCCTGACCGGCGTGATGTACGTGCTCGATGAACCGTCGATCGGCCTGCACCAGCGCGACAACGACCGCCTGATCGAAACCCTCAAGCACCTGCGCGACATCGGCAACAGCGTGCTGGTGGTCGAGCATGATGAAGACGCGATCCGCACCGCCGACTACATCGTCGACATGGGTCCGGGCGCCGGCGTGCATGGCGGCGAGATCATCGCCGAAGGCACGCTCAAGGACATCCTCAAGAACAAAAAATCGCTGACCGCGCGCTACCTGAATGGCTCGCTGAAAATCGCGGTACCCAAGAAGCGCCACGTGGCCGACGCCAACAAGCAGGTGGTGATCACCGGCGCCACCGGCAACAACCTGAAAAAGGTCACCCTCAAGCTGCCGGTCGGCCTGATGACCTGCGTGACGGGCGTTTCCGGTTCCGGCAAATCGTCGCTGGTGAACGACACACTGTACCCGGCCCTGTCGCGCCACCTGTATGGCTCGCAAACCGAACCGGCACCGCACGACTCCATCAGCGGACTGGAACACTTCGACAAGGTCATTTCGGTCGACCAGGCGCCGATCGGGCGCACGCCGCGCTCGAACCCGGCCACCTACACCGGCTTGTTCACGCCGATCCGCGACCTGTTCTCGGGCGTACCGGCGGCCAAGGAGCGCGGTTACAGCGCCGGGCGCTTCTCGTTCAACGTCAAGGGCGGGCGCTGCGAAGCGTGCCAGGGCGATGGCGTGATCAAGGTCGAGATGCACTTCCTGCCGGACGTGTACGTGCCGTGCGACGTCTGCCACGGCAAGCGCTATAACCGCGAAACGCTGGAAGTGCAGTACAAGGGCAAGAACATCACCGAAGTGCTGGGCATGACGGTGGAAGAGGCGCACGAATTCTTCAAGCCGGTGCCGCTGATCGCACGCAAGCTGCAAACCCTGCTCGACGTGGGCCTGGGCTACATCCGCCTCGGCCAGAGCGCGACCACCCTGTCCGGCGGCGAAGCGCAGCGCGTCAAGCTGTCGCTCGAACTGTCCAAGCGCGACACCGGGCGCACCCTGTATATCCTCGACGAGCCGACCACCGGCCTGCACTTCCACGATATCGACCTGCTGCTCAAGGTGATCCACCGCCTGCGCGACCAGGGCAACACGCTGGTCATCATCGAACACAATCTCGATGTGGTCAAGACCGCCGACTGGATCGTCGACCTGGGTCCGGAAGGCGGCGCGGGCGGCGGCAGGATCGTCGCCAGTGGCACGCCGGAAGACGTGGCGGCCAATCCGGAAAGCGTCACCGGCAAGTACCTGGTGCCGTTGCTGGCGTAAGGAACCGCGATGCGTGTTCTCATCATGGGCAATTCGGGCTCCGGCAAGTCGTGGCGCGCGCGCCAGCTGGCCGGGCTGCACCAGCTGCGCCACCTCGATCTCGACACCATCTACTGGGTGCCGGGAGCGGTGGCGCTGGCGCGGCCGGCCTATGAAGTGCTGGCCGACCTGTACGCCTTCGTGCGCGGCCATGCCGACTGGGTGGTGGAAGGCTGCTACGGCGACTTGATCGAGGCGGCGCTGCCGTTCTGCACCCAGCTGGTGTTCATCAATCCGGGCAAGGATGCCTGCATGGCCAACAACGCGCAGCGGCCGTGGGAGCCGCACAAGTACGCGTCAAAAGAAGAACAGGACAACATGCTGCCCTTCCTGATGGAGTGGGTGGGCAAGTACGATGCGCGCGACGACAACTGCTCGTATGCCTTTCACCGCCGCGTGTACGACGGCTTCCAGGGCGCCAAGCGCGAAGATGCGCCGCCATCGGACGACGCCTGACAAGCCTTACTGCGCGCCGGCGCTCCAGCCGCCGCCTAGTGCGCGGTACAAGGCCACCATATTGTTCACCTGGTTCTGGCGCAGGGTCACCGCGTTAAGCTCGGTCTGGTACAGATTGCGCTGCGCGTCGAGCACCTCCAGATACGATGCATAACCGGCCTGGTAGCGGTCTTTCGCAAAATCCAGGGTGCGCGCGAGGATCTCGCGGCGCTTTTGCGCATGCGCCATCTGCGTTTGCAGGCGCACGACGCCAGCGAGGGCATTTTCCACTTCACTGAACGCTGTCAGCACCACGCCGCGGTAGGCAAACGCCGCCTGGTCGCGCTGCGCCGTTGCCGCGTCCACCTGCGCGTTCAAGCGCCCGGCGGAGAACACGGGCGCCAGCACGCTGCCGCCCAAACTCCACAAGGTGACAGGATCATAATCGCGCCCATTGGTGAGCAGGCTGCCGAATTTGGCGCTGATGGTCACGTGCGGCAGGAACTCGGCGCGCCGCACCGACAAATTGACGTCGCTCGCCGCCAGCAGCAACTGGCCCTGCGCCACGTCGGGCCGGCGCGCCAGCAGGTCCGATGGGATCGAGGCCGGCACCGGCAGCACCGGCAAGTCCTGGAAGCGGCGCTCGCGCAGCACCTCGCCCGGCAGCTCGCCCGTCAGCACGCGCAAGCTGTTTTCCTGGCGGCGCATGGCCAGTTCGAGTTCGGGAATGGCTTGCAGCACCGTTTCGTTTTCGGCCTGCGCCTGCGTCAGTTGCAGCTGCGAGGTGTAGCCCACGCGCGCCTGGTCCGACGCAAGGCGCAGCGCTTGCGCGCGCGAGGCGGCAGTCGCCCTGGTGATGTGCAGTTGGGCGTCCAGCGCCAGCAAACCCACGTACGCCTGCGCCGTGCTGGCCGCCACCGACAGTGCCACGCCATCGCGTTCGGCCTGGCTGGCCTGGTATTGAAGCGACGCCGCGCGCGACTGGTCGCGCAGGCGGCCGAACAGATCGAGCTCCCAGCTGGCCTGCAATTCCGGTTGCAGCGAGCGCGAATGGACCATGGCCGCGCCGGCTGGAGCGCGCGCGGAAGCGCCGCCCAGCACGGCGTTCACGGCCGGAAGGGAAGCCGAATCGGCCACGCTAACGAGCGCGCGCGCCTGCTCGATCCGGGCCACGGCGGCCAGCACGCTGGTGTTGTGCGCAAGGGCCGCCTCCACAAGGCGCGTAAGGGTCGGGTCGCCGAAAGCGCGCCACCATTGCGCATCGACTGCGGCTCGCCCGGCGGGGCCATTGCGCCAAGTCTCGGGCGCGGTGACTTTCGCGAGCGGCGGCGCGGGACGCAAGGCCGGCATGCAGGCACTCAGGCCGCAGGCGGCTCCCCCAACCAGGAACAAACGGCGCCTCACGGCTGCTGCTCCGCCGCGCCGACCGTGTCAACCTTGACGATCACCGACATGCCGGGCCGCAGGCGCCGTGCCAGCTCCTGCCTGGGATCGATGGCGATGCGCACCGGCAGGCGCTGGACCACCTTGGTGAAATTGCCGCTGGCGTTATCGGCGCGCAGCACGGAAAATTCCGAGCCGGTGGCCGGCGCGATCTGTTCGATATGGCCGCTCAAGGCGGCGCCATTGAACGCATCCACCGTGAACGTGGCGCGCTGGCCGATGCGCATTTTCCAGGTCTGGTTTTCCTTGAAGTTCGCCACGATCCACATGGTGTCGGGGACCAGGAACAGCAATTGCGAGCCGGCCGTGACGTACTGGCCCAAACGTACCGACGCTTCGCTCACCTGGCCGTCGCGCGGGGCCTTGACGACGGTATTGGACAAGTCGATTTGCGCCAGCGCCAGCTGCGCTTCGGCCGTCTTGACCTGCGCCGCCAGGCCGCCGCGCGAGACCGTGGTGGCCTTGACAGTTTCTTCGGCGATGGCGATATCGGCCTTGGCCTTGAGGACATTGGCACCGGCCAGCTGGGTCGTCATGCGCACCCGGTCGCGCTCATTGAGCGACACCGATCCCTTGGCTGCCAGTTCCTCGACCCGTCCCAGTTCGGCCGCGGCCCGATTGCGCTCGGCCTGCACCGCCACCAGCGTGGCACGCGCGGCACCGCCACGGGCGCGGTTCTGGGCCTGGGTCTGCGTGAAGTTCTCCAGCGCGGCGATGGCGCCGTCGCGCTGGGCCTCGGCCTGTTCCACGCGCGCCTTGTAGATGCGGTCGTCGATGCGCAGCAGCGGCTGGCCGGCTTTGACGAACTGGAAGTCCTTGACCAGCACCTCGGCCACATAGCCATTGACCTGCGGCGCGAGCACCGTGATCTGGCCGCGCACGTAGCTGTTGTCGGTCTGGACCAGGGTGCTGTTAAATGGCCCAAGGCGCCACGCCCACATGATCAGCACGACGCCGGCCAGGGCGACGACGGCCATCAGCACCACGCTCCACAGCTTGGGCTTGATGTACTTGGGAGGCGGCGCTTCGGTCACTACCGGTGCCACCGGCACCGCGGCCGGAGGGATGGCAGCGCTGCTGTTGCTGGAGTCGCCCGGCAGCGGCGGGTTGGCCTCGTCGGCGGTGGGTTCGCTGCGCGAAGGAGGAAGTGGATTGGTCATGGTTTATCTGGCGGGGGCGCCTGCGGGCGCCTGGTTGAGTAAGGCTGCGGCTTCGCGTTTCTGCCGGCGCGCGAGGCGCACGGCGATGAACAGCGACCAGCCGAGGAACAGGATGGCGATCACGCCGCTCAGGGCGAAGACATCGTTGAACGCGAGGACATTCGCCTCGCGCCGGCTGATCAGGGCCAGTTGCGCCACGCCTTGGGCGGCGCGCAGGGCCGGGTCGGTGTTTACGCCCTGGTAGACCTGCTGCTGCAAGCGCAGGCGCTGGGAGACGACCGGGTCGGCGGGATTGAGCTGGGCATTGACCTGGGTCGAGTGCACATGCTCGCGGTGCAGCTGGTAAGTACTGAGCGCGGCGGCGCCGGTGAAGCCGCCCAGGCTTTGCGTCATGGCCAGCATGACGACGAAGGTGACCACGTGGTCGGCGCCGAATTTGAGCGCCTGCATGATGCCGATCATGATCATCGGTCCCATGAACATGCCCGCGCCCAGCGCCACCAGGAACTGGCTGACGAAAAAGTCGTGCGGGCGGTCAAGGCTGGTGCGGCCGTAATCGAGCCAGGCGGCCACGCCGAACAGCAAAATCGAGAACAGGATTTGCGGGATCACGGTCTTCGGGCTGAAGGTGACGGAACTGGCGACCATGCCGCAGATGGTCCCGGCCAGAATGACGGCGAACAGCGGCTGCATCTGGTCCGGTCCCATGCCGAGGGTGCGCAGCAGGCCGACCGCGCCATAGGTCTGCTCGGAAGTCAGGAAGCGGATCAAAAAGGCGCCGATCATGAAGCGGATGGTGGGCCCCATCATCAGCCAGCGCGTCTGGATCAGCGGATTGGCGCGGTGGTGCTCGATGAACAGCGCGATCGTCGTCAGCAGCACGGCGGCGATCAGGAGGTACGCCAGCCAGGGCGTGTCGAACCACCAGCGCGTGAAACCCTGCGCCAGCACCGCGACGATCATCGCCACCGCCGGAGCGATTAACGCGAAGGTGACGAAATCGAGCGGCTCGATCACCTTGATGTGGATCCCGGGCGGCAGCTTGAGCACCACCACGGCGGCCAGCGAACAGAGCGCCAGGCCGGCCTCGAACAGGTACAGATTGTGCCACTGGCCCATGTCGAGCAAGGCCGGCGACATCAGCCAGGCCAGCGGCGTGGCGATCTGCGCGATGCCGACCCCGAGCACCAGCATCTTGCCGGTGTATTTCTTGGGCGCGGCCTGCAGCATGTAGAGCATGGCCAGGGTGCTGGTGGTGGCGCCGGCCAGGCCGCTGACGGCGCGTACCAGGATCGCCATCTCGAAGCCGCCCACCAGCAGGTGCAGCAGGGTGACGAAGGCGTACAGCGACAGGCCGATCTCGGCGAACAGGCGCAGGCCGAACTGCTGGCGGAACTTGAACACCATCAGGTTCGAGGTGACGTTGACCATGATGTAGGCGGCCGGCAGCCAGGCCGCTTCGGCCGGGGTCAGGCCCAGGGTGCCCTGGATGGCCGGCAGGTTGGCCGAGACCAGCGCGTTGCCCAGGCCGCCGGTAATGCCGACCAGCAGCGCCACGCAGGCGTAGGCAAAGCGGATGTGGGGCGGATGCCAGGGCATCGACGCCGAACCCGGCATGCTGGGTTTTTCGTGTTCTTCCCAGGCGGGAGTCGGTTTCAGGTACTGGGGCGCTGCTGCCATGCGGGCGGACTCCGGGCGACGGGCCGGCGATGTCGGGCGCCTCGGCTCCGGGATTGATAATGGGAAAATTATAATAGAAATAGCCGGCCGCCGTAGCGCGCCAGCCCGTCAAGCGTGCGCCGCTGGGCGCAGCCCAGCACTTCAGACGAGGCTGCGCGGCGCCACCACCAGCGTCGCGCCGGCCATCGGGCTGGCCTCCAGCGCGGCGCGGATCTCATCGTCGCCCCAGCTTGCACGCTCGGCGCCATCGAAGACGATCGTGGCGGCACAATTGCGGCCGGACTCCTTGGCGCCGTACAGGGCCTTGTCGGCCACCGCCAGAGCGGTGCTCCATTCATGCCGTTCGAGAGCGATGCCGGCGAGCGGGTAGGCGACGTAGCCGAGCGAGACCGTCACCGCTTGCGGGTCGACGCCGCCGGTCCTTACCTTGGCAACATTGAGGCGCAGCCTTTCGGCGATGTTGACCAGTTCCCCACGCATGCTGTTCGTGACGACCAGCAGGAATTCCTCGCCGCCCCAGCGCAGCACGTAATCGGAATCGCGCGCCGCCTCGCGCAAGGCCCGGCCCACCGCGCACAACACGTCGTCGCCGACGGCGTGGCCGAAGCGGTCGTTGACCACCTTGAAAAAATCGATGTCGACCAGGATGAAGCCGAGGATGGCGTCGACCGAGCCGTCCTCGCGCGCGCGTATCAGTTCCGCAAACAGGTGCAGCACGTGCTCCTGCATGAAACGGCGGTTATGCAGTCCGGTCAAGGCATCGGTCACGCTGGCCGCAGCCAGGATCTGGATATTTTTCGCCAGATCCTGGTTCGCCTCGGCCAGTTCGGCCGTGCGCTTGGCCACCTCCGCCCTCAGTGCCGCCTTTTGCCGCATCAGGCGCCGCTCGCGCCGCTTTACCCATACCGCGATGAGCATGCCGGCCGCGCCGAACAGCATGACCTTGAATAGCCAGGTCTCGCTGAAGTAAGGCGGCACGGTCAGTTCCAGCCCTGGCACCCGGCCCCCACTCCTGGGACAGGTAGCGCGCCTGCACTTCAAAGCGCCAGGTGCCGGGCGGCAGGTTGGTATAAATCGCCGTGGCACGCTGACCGGCATCGATCCAGTCGGCATCGGGCCCGCAGACGCGATACCGGTAGCGCGTCGATAAAGCCGGCATAGCCCTTGGGATCGGGCAAGGCGGCAGCGTCGGCGAGGGGGGTGAAACCTTCGCCGGCGAGGTGGTCGAAGCCGCCATTGTGCCCGACCAGCACGCCATCGGCCTGGGCCGCCAGGCTCCATACGCGCGCATCGCGCAAGCCCTCCTCGGTCGACAGGCGATCGACCCGGTCCGGCCACATATGGCGCAAGCCCTGCTGCTGGCTGCCCAGCCACAGGCTGCCGTCGGCACCGGTGCGCACGCTGATGATCGCCGCAAAACCGCCCGCCGTGCCGGCATCGAGGCGCTCGGCCGGCGCCCCGTCGCGCACCCTGAACAGCGCCTTGTCGCTGCCGAGCAGCAGCGCGCCGGCGGCGTCGACGGCCATGCTGGTCAGGTTCGGCGGCAGCGGATCGGACTGCAGCGGCTGCGCCTCCAGCACGCCGTCGCGCAGGCGGAATAATCCCTTGCTGCTGGCCAGCCACAGCGCACCGCGCGCCCAGACCATGGCGCCCACGACAGCCTCGTCCAGCTGGGCAAAATGAAAGTGCTGCAAGTGGCCGCCGCTGTGGCGCGCCAGCACGCCATGGGCGCCGGCGATCCAGAGCGCGTCCCCCTCCGCGGCCAGGGCGGTGGCGGCGCCCGCCCACCCGGGCACCGGCAGCATGGCCTTGCCCCGCTCGTGCAGCAAGACGTCGCCGGCCAGCCACAAATGGCCGTCGGCGTCTTCCACCAGATCGCGCACCCGGCCCGGCGCGGCGCCGGTCATGGCTTGTTCGGTGAACTGCCCGGCTTCCCAGCGCAGCAGATTGCGGCGGGTGGCAATCCACAGGCGCTGTGATTTCCCACGGTAGAGCTTGCTAACCCAACGGCTCGCCATGGCCGGGGTGTTTTCGCGGTTGAAATTGTCGAAGCGCGTGCCATCGAAGCGCGCCAGGCCGTTTTCGGTGGCGACCCAGAGATAACCGTCGGCGTCATGCGCGACGTCGTACACCGAGACCTGCGGCAGGCCGGCCTCGGTGCTCCAGCTTTGGTATTGAAAGCGGCGCAGCGGCATCTCGCCGGCCGCGGCCCGGGGTACTGTCCAGATCAAGCCCAGTGCTAGCAGGCTGCTCCATAACCATCGCATGATGTGTCCCGGCAGAAAAAACATGCCGCATTGACAGTATTTCTATGAGGGAAATATAAAATTCCATCGGGAAATAAGTGCACTCCCGATCGGGTCGGTTTTCGCCTATTTGTCGGCCCGCGAGGCCGCACGACAACACCTCGCCGCGACGCAGCGGATCGATGGACGAAAAAAAGCGCAGGTGCCGCCCGCGTGATTCACGCGCGCGGCACCTGCGCCTTGGGACTACGCGGCCGCGCTCAGGCGGACAGGCGTTTTTCCAGCTCGGCCTTGGTCGCTACCAGTTCTTGCGGCAGGTGATAGGCCAGCTTCTCGAACAGCTCATCGTGCAGCTTGAGCTCTTCGTTGAAGGCGTCCTTGTCGATCGAGGTGATGGTATCGAACTGCGCTTGCGTGAAGTCGATGCCGTCCCAGTTCAGGTCACCGAAGTTCGGGGTGGTGCCGAACACGTTCTCGGTGCCGCCCGCCTTGCCTTCGATGCGTTCCAGCATCCACTTCAGGACGCGCATATTGTCGCCGAAGCCAGGCCAGACGAACTTGCCGTCGGCATCGGTACGGAACCAGTTCACGCAGTAGATCTTCGGCAGCGCGGCCGGGTTCATGGCTTCGATCTTCTTGCCCATGTTGAGCCAGTGCTGGAAGTAGTCGCTCATGTTGTAGCCGATGAAGGGCAGCATCGCGAACGGATCGCGGCGCACGATGCCCATCTGGCCGGCAGCGGCGGCGGTGGTTTCGGAACCCATGGTCGCGGCCATGTACACGCCTTCCACCCAGTTGCGCGCTTCGGTCACCAGCGGCACCGTGGTCGAACGGCGGCCACCGAAGATGAAGGCCGAAATCGGCACGCCCGCAGGGTCGTCCCAGGCCGCATCGATCACCGGGTTCTGGGTCGCGGCCACCGTGAAGCGCGCGTTCGGATGCGCCGCCTTGGCGCCGGACGCCGGGGTCCAGTCCTTGCCCTGCCAGTCGATCAGGTGCGACGGCGCTTCCTTGGTCAGGCCTTCCCACCAGACGTCGCCATCGTCGGTCAGCGCGACGTTGGTGAAGATGGTGTTCTCGTTCATCGAGGCCATGCAGTTCGAGTTGGTGCGGGTATTGGTGCCCGGCGCCACGCCGAAGTAGCCGGCTTCCGGATTGATCGCGTACAGGCGGCCATCGGCGCCCGGCTTGATCCAGGCGATATCGTCGCCGATGGTGGTCACTTTCCAGCCGCCGAAGCTTGCCGGTGGAATCAGCATGGCGAAGTTGGTCTTGCCGCAAGCCGATGGGAAGGCTGCCGCGACGTAGTGCTTCTTGCCTTCCGGCGATTCGACGCCGAGGATCAGCATGTGTTCGGCCAGCCAGCCGGTGCCGCCGGCCTGGGCTTCCTGGTGGCCCATGTTCGAGGCGATACGCAGCGCGAAGCACTTCTTGCCCAGCAGCGCGTTGCCGCCGTAGCCGGAACCGTAAGACCAGATTTCGCGGGTTTCAGGGTAGTGCACGATGTACTTGGTCGGATTGCATGGCCATGCAACGTCTTTCTGGCCAGCCGCCAGCGGTGCGCCGACGGTATGCACGCACGGCACGAAGTCGCCGCTGGTGCCCAGCACGTCGTACACAGCCTTGCCCATGCGCGTCATGATGCGCATGTTGACCGCCACGTAAGGCGAGTCGGACAGCTCGACGCCGATGTGGGCGATCGGCGAACCGAGCGGCCCCATCGAGAACGGCACCACGTACAGGGTGCGCCCGGCCATGCAGCCATCGAACAGGCCGTTCAGGGTGGTGCGCATTTCCGCAGGGGCCATCCAGTTGTTGGTCGGGCCGGCCTGCTCTTTGGTTTCCGAGCAGATGTAAGTGCGGTCTTCCACGCGTGCCACGTCCGACGGATCGGAACAGGCCAGATAGGAATTCGGGCGCTTTTCAGGGTTCAGCTTTTTCATCGTGCCGGCGGCCACCATCTCGGCGCACAGGCGGTCGTACTCATCTTGCGAGCCATCGCACCAATAGATGCGGGCCGGCTTCGTCAGGGCAGCAATTTCGCTGACCCAGTTGATGAGCTTTTGATGTTTGATGTAAGCTGGGACGTTCAGTGTTGCAACGCCACCCATAAGGGGCTGATTCATAGTACCTCCAATGCCAATAAGAATTCTTTCTTGTCCCGGCACGGCAGGATCGTCGTCAGCGTTTCAGCTTGCGCTCAAGAATCCATTCCCTAAGAAAGGTTCGGCGATACGGCGGTCATGTCGACAACCTCGATAAGGGCAAGGTTGGTGGAACGGTAGTGCGGGGACTTGAGACGCTCCGGGACTGGTCAAAACACGGTCCGCAGGAGGGGTCAAATCCCGAATTTAGGGGGCGATTGTACACCTGCTATTAGCTGTTTTAAATGCTCCAGGCTCAAAAATGTAGGAATAATAGTTGAGCAAAGTAGTAGGCTATTCCGAATATTCTGTATTGTGTTATTTACCTACGAAGATTTATTTAACTTCTGCCATCTCCCATGAAAATAGCTATTCTTGACGATTACCAGGACGCCGTCCGCCAGCTCGACTGTTTCAAACTTCTCGACGGTCACGATGTCAAAATTTTTAACAGTTCGGCCCGTGGTACAGGCCAGCTGGCCATCCGCCTGGCCCCTTTCGACGCGCTGGTGCTGATCCGCGAACGCACCGTGTTTCCGGCGGCATTGCTGGAAAAACTGCCCAATCTCAAGCTCATTTCGCAGACCGGCAAGCTGGCCGGCCACGTCGATGTGGCGGCCGCCACGGCGGGCGGCATCGCCATCGCGGAAGGGATCGGCTCGCCGGTGGCCCCGGCCGAACTGACCTGGGCCCTGATCATGGCGGCCAGCCGCAAGATCGTGCCTTACGCGAGCAACCTCAAGGACGGGCTGTGGCAGACCGCCTCGGTCAACCCGCTGCTCAATGGCGTGGGCCGCACGCTCAAGGGCCGCACCCTGGCGATCTGGAGCTACGGAAAAATCGGCCGCATGATCGCCGGCTACGGCAAGGCCTTCGGGATGCAGGTGCTGGTCTGGGGTGGCGAGGCCAGCCGCGCGGCGGCGGTGGCCGACGGTGTCGAGGCGGCGCCTACGCGCGAAGCCTTGTTCGAGCGCGCCGATGTGCTCAGCCTGCATTTGCGGCTGGCCGACGCGACCCGCGGCATCGTCACCGCCGAGGACCTGGCGCGCATGAAGCCGGACGCGCTGTTCGTCAATACCAGCCGCGCCGAGCTGGTCGCAACGGACGCGCTGGAAGCGGCGCTGCGCCTGGGACGCCCGGGCAACGCGGCCATCGACGTGTTCACCAGCGAGCCGCTGGCACCGGATGCGCCGCTGCTGCGCATTCCGACCGTGCTGGCCACGCCGCATATCGGCTACGTGGAAAAGGATAGCTACGAGCTGTATTTCCGCACCGCGTTCGAGAATGTGCTGAACTTCGCGAACGGCACGCCGTCTAACATCTTGAACCCGGAAGCGTTGCGGGAATTGTGATGCCGCCGCCGTTCCCGCCGAGTGCCGCCTTGGCGCGGGAAGTCGTTTCTGGCAATGCCAGGAACGACGGGGCAAATTCAATACATACTGCGTCGGCCCTGCCGTGTTACGACGGTTCGCGCAGCTTGCGTTCGCCGGTGATGTCGATCGGCGGCGCTGGCATGACATGCGCACGCGTCCACAGGCCGGCCCAGCCGGGCGGCCAGCCCAGTGCCGGGCCTTCGTAGGCCGGCAGGCTGGCGCGCACGGGTACCACCGGCACGGGCGGGGCATCTTGCAGGCCGCCAGCGCCGGAGCGCTCCATGTTCAGGCTGTACATATAACCTGGCAGCAAGAGCTTGCACGCGCCCTCGAACCACGCGCTATGGTCTTCATCGTGTCCGAGCGCCTGCGCCAGGCCTTGCGGGTCGAAGCGCGCCAGCGCGGTGACCAGTTCGTCGGTCGTGGCGCCGGGCAAATCGCCCCAGCCCATCACCGGGTTGACGTTGTAGTCGGCGCCGGAGCCGTACCAGCCTTCGCGCCAGGGGCGCTGCATCCAGTCGCGCTGGCCGGTGAACAAGTGCCAGCGCCAGTGCAGGCCCGATGGCTTGGGCCAGGAGTAGAGGTAGAGTTTTTCGTAGCCGGCCTGGTGCAGGGCGCGCACCATGGCCATCAGGCGCGCGTGCGGCATGCGGTCGGGCGGAGCGCGGCGGAACAGGATCGCTTCGCCATCGGCGTGCTGCACATCGTCGGTGGACAGGTTCAGGTCGAGCGTGCGTGCTTCGCTGCCGAAACGCGCGCAGATCCAGCCGGTGAGCAGGTTGACGTGCGTAATGACGCCATAACCACGATGGCGATGGAAAATAACAGTTCCTGGAGCAAGGGCTTTCATGGCTTCTTGGTGGACAAAAAAATGAATGGTCTCATGCACAGACAACGCTGCTAACGCAGCGGCAAGTGGCGCCGCCCGCTTTGCGCGCTTCGACATCGCCGACACTACACGTTATCATACGGCACCTTCTTCTTACGAATCCCAGATCATTATGAGCTTGCGCATCATCGCCACCGGCGGCACCTTCGATAAACATTATGATGAACTGACGGGTAAGCTCGGCTTTGCGGAAAGCCATCTGCCCGCAGTCCTGGCGCGCACGCGCATGACGGTCCCGGTTGAACTGGAGCAACTTCCCCTGCTCGACTCGCTCGACATGCAGGATGCCGACCGCGCGCGCGTGCTGGCCAGTTGCCAGGCGGCGCCGGAAAAGGCGATTGTGATCGTGCACGGCACCGATACGATGCCGGAAACGGCGGCCGTGCTGGGCGCCGCCGCGCTCGGCAAGAGCATTGTCTTGACGGGCGCAATGATTCCGTACGAGATAGCGAATTCGGATGCGCTGTTCAACCTCGGCTGCGCCAGTGCCGCCGCGCAAATCTTGCCGCCAGGTGTGTACGTGGCGATGAACGGGCAAATTTTCACCTGGGATAACGTGACCAAGAATCGCGCGGCCGGGGTGTTCCAGCCGCTGTAGCCGGTCCCGATGGATGGGCCGCCGGGGCGGCCCGCCAGCAGCGCCTTATGCCTTCGCTTCGCCGCCCAGCGCTTCCACCACTTCGCTCATCAGCTTGGCCAGTTCACCGGTCATCAGCATCATGTCGTTGTCGAAGCGCTCTTCATCGTTACGCGTGCTCGTGTCGCTTTCCTTGATGACGTCCAGCGGCTTGATGCCCTTGATCGCCAGCGATTCGGTCAGCACGAAAGAAATCTTGTCGTCCCACGTCATCGCCAGGCGCGTGCACTGCTTGCCGGCTGCGATGTGACGGCGGATATCGTCCACTTCCAGCGCATGCTTCACGTAACGCACGGCGGCCTTGCTCTCGCCGGTGGCGCGCAGTTCGGTATCCTGGTCGATCGTGAAGCCGACCGGCGCTTCGTCGGATTCCAGCCAGGCGGTCATCACGGCCACGGGCGAGCGCTGCACGCGCAGGCTTTCCAGCGGCATGCGGTCGACCGCCTTGAGCAGCAGCTTGATGACTTCGTCGGCCTTGGCCGGGCTGGCGGCATCGACCACCAGCCAACCGTTGACCGGATCGATCCAGGTGAAGGTATTGCTGCGGATGCTGAAAGCGCGCGGCAACAGTTCATCGGCCACGCGTTCCTTGAGTTCCTTCATGGCTTTCTTGCCCGGAGCGAAGCCCTGGGCTTCTTCCAGCTCGGCCGCCTTGGCCTTGGCCACCTGGTTGATCACCGACGATGGCAACAGCTTCTTTTCGGTGCCCAGCAAAATCAGCATCTGCTTGTTGACGGTGTGAACCAGCATGCCGTTGTTGCGCGGCGAATCCCAGCCCTGGCGCAGCAATTCGTTGCTGGTGGCCGGAACAAAACTCATGGGCGCCAGCGCCGCTTCGAGTTGCTCAGGAGTGAATGCCCACGGTGCGGGAAGGCGGTAAATCTGAAGATTCTTGAACCACATTGTGCTTTACCTTGTTTGAGTCAGTATTTACAGCGGGATGAAGCAGGAAGGCGCGGCGAGCCGCTTTCACCTCCTGCGTAACGGCCTGCCACGGGGGCAGGACTTGCGTCGTCCGCGACAAATCATCTGTGCGAAGGGAACGACATTTTACACGTCCGCATCGGCGAACAGGCTTAACTGTTCGAGGTTTTCGGCCTCGCCCAGGCGCACCCCGACGCCCAGCAAGCGCACAGGCTGCTTGCCGCGCGCATAGCCGGTTTCCATCAGTCTGGCGTATTGCCCCATGTGTGGCGCGGTGCCAACACATTCCACGGTGGTCTGGTGAAAATCGGCGAATTTGAGTTTAACGAACAGCTTTTGCACGCTTTTCTGGGCCCCGGCGCGGGCAATGCGCGCGTTCAGGTTGTCGAACAGTTCCGGCAGCAGGCCGATGCAGGCCGCCAGGTCCGGCACGTCCGGGGTATAGGTTTCCTCGACGCTGACCGACTTGCGTTCGCGCTCGTTGCAGACGGCGCGGTTGTCGATGCCGCGGCATAAATCGTGCAGCCGGGTGCCGAAGCTGCCGAAATGGTGTTGCAGTTCGAGCAGGGTCCAGCTGCGCAGGTCGGCGCAGGTTTGCACGCCCAAGTTGTTGAGTTTGGCGGCGGTGACCTTGCCGACGCCGTGCAGTTTTTTGACCGGCAAGGCGGCGACGAAGGCGTCCACCTCGTCCGGGCGCACCAGCCACAGGCCGTCGGGCTTGTTCCAGTCGCTGGCGATCTTGGCCACGAACTTGTTGGGCGCCACCCCGGCCGAGGCGGTGATGCCGACGGTCTCGACAATGCGCTTGCGGATTTCCTGCGCGATCAGGGTGGCGCTGCCCTTGCAATGGGGCGAGTCGGAGACGTCAAGATAGGCTTCGTCGAGCGAGAGCGGCTCGACCAGGTCGGTGTAGTCGCCGTAGATGGCCAGGATCTGGCGCGAGGCGATGCGGTATTTTTCCATGGCCGGCGGGATCACCACCAGGGCGGGGCACAGCTTGAGGGCCTGGGCGGTGGCCATGGCCGAGTGGATGCCGTAGCGCCGCGCTTCATAGTTGCAGGTGGCCACCACGCCGCGCTGGCCCGGCTGGCCGCCAACGGCCAGCGGCACCTCGCGCAGGGCGGGATTGTCGCGCATTTCGACGGCTGCGTAAAAGCAGTCGCAGTCGCAATGGATGATTTTTCGGGCTGGGGCGTTCACGCTCTGGTGTGCCCGGTTGAGGGCCACTACTGTAATTGCATACAGTATTCACTGAAATGGGATTTGTTGCAAGCTGGAAGGACGCGCAGGCGCACGCGAGGGGGCTAACTCAGGTGGCTGCGGATCATCGCCAGCGTGCTATCGGCAAAATCATCCACATGCACCTTGGCCGCCCGGTACTTCCAGCGCTTGATATACCAGTCCTGGAACATGGCCACGATATGCGCCGCCAGCAAATCCGGCCGCCCGGCCGGCACCGGTGTGAGCTGGCTGATCATCTCGGCAATCTCGGCCTGGATCGACAGCTCCGAATTTTTCGCCATGCCGCGCTGCTCGAAACTGAGCACGCGCGAATCCATGTACACGAAGTAAAACCACGGCTGCAAGATCTCGGACAGGTAAATCGTCGCCCGCACCAGCGATTCGAGCCGCTCCAGCGGCGCCTGCACATGCTGGAACATGCGCGGCAATTCCTGGCTGGCATGGCGCACCACGTCCTCGATCATTTCCGCCAGCTGATCCTTGCTTTCGATGTAGCCGTACAGCCCGCCCATCGACAAGCCCGTCTCGCGGCACAGGTCGCGCAAGCTCATCGCGCGAAAGCCGACCTCGTTGGCGAGGCGGAACGTTGCGGCAAAGATTTTTTCCATGTTTTCCAGCGCCGGCTTGCGGCGCTTGACGCCGATCCGCTCGGCGTGGTGGTCAACAATGTAGGCCCAGATGGTGTCGCCGTTGAGCGGCGTCATCTTTTCAAACTGGGCAAAGTCGAAGCGGGTGGACACCAGCGTTCCCATATGTGCATCTACCGCTAGAGTTGGTTTCGGGAATGATTATAGCTCGTTAAAACCACACATCAATTCAAAGCGCAAAACAAGCCCTCCAGATGCTGCACTGCGCGATGCTTTATCCAAAGGCCGGTGCTACATTAAAAAAACCGAGCGCTCGCTCTAATTCGTATTTTCTCTTGCAACAGCCGCAGCAAGAGCGTGTGCCCGGTAGCCGGAGGAATGCCCAGCTCGCACTGTGCAACTCCTGTTCCAGTAGTCGACTTTACGGGCCTCGAAGAACCGTAGCGAGCGGCGCAAGTTTCGTTCGAGAAGCGCAGCCGTACGAAGGTACGGTGAGCATCGCAGGACGAAAATTGCGCCGCGCAGTAGGTTGGTCGAGGTCCCCGTCAATCAAAAAACCATTATGGAGACAATATGAAGAATCGTTTTTGGAAGTGCCTGTCCGTTTTTCTCATCGCCATCCTCGTCGTTCCCACCCAGGCCCTGGCCGCCGGTTACACGCAAACCAAGTATCCCATCGTGCTCGTGCACGGCCTGTTCGGCTTTGAAAAGCTGGGGCCGATCGAATATTTCTACGGCATCCCGTCGGCGCTGCGCAGCGGCGGGGCCAAGGTCTATACCGTCACTGTCTCGGGCGCCAACAGCACCGAAGTACGCGGCGAACAATTGCTCTCGCAAGTAAAGCAGATCATGGCCGCCACCGGCGCCGCCAAGGTCAATTTGATCGGCCATAGCCATGGCGGTCCGACCGTGCGTTACGTCGCCTCGGTGGCGCCCAACCTGGTCGCCTCGGCCAGTTCGGTGGCTGGCGTGAACAAGGGCTCGGCGATCGCCGACATCTTGACCGGCAACGCCCCCAACGTGGGCAATGCGCTGGCCAACGCGGTGGCCGCGGTAATGGACTTCCTGTCCGGCCGCTCGGGCTTGCCGCAGGATGGCGAAGCCGCGCTCAAATCGCTCACCACGGCCGGCTCGCTCGCCTTTAACACGCGCCATCCGCAGGGCGTGCCTACCAGCGCGTGCGGCGAAGGCGCCAACCACGTCAACGGCGTGTATTACTTTTCGTGGAGCGGCGCCAAGCCCTACACCAATATGTTCGATGCGATCGACCCGTTCATGGCGCTCACCGGACTGGCTTTCGGCGGCAAGAACGACGGCCTGGTCAGCAGCTGCTCGAGCCACCTCGGACGCGTGATCCGCGACGACTACGCCATGAACCACCTCGATGAAGTGAACCAGTTCATCGGCATCGTCAACCTGTTCGAAACCAGCCCGGTGACCGTGTTCCGCCAGCAAGCGAACCGCCTGCAGGCACTCGGCCTGTAAGGAGCCTGCCATGAGCGCACGCACGCAATGGAAAAGGTTGGGCGCCGGCGCCCTGGTGGCCGGCGCGCTGTACTACGCTTATCCGAAGCCGGAAGTGGCCGCCGTGGCGGCGGCGGCGCCGCACGCCGACCCGTTCGCGTTCGTGCGCTCGATGGAAGGCACCAGGCCGGACGGCGCGGTGCGCCAGAGCGCCGAAGGCCAGCTGGTGGTCGATGCCGAACTGGGGCATCTGTTCGACTACTATCTGGCCGGCCTGGGCGAAAAGGATTTACAAGCCATCCGCGCCGAAATCGAACGCGAGCTGGACCGGCGCCTGGCGCCCGGCCCGGCGGGCCAGGCCAAGCGCTTGCTGGCCAGCTATCTCGATTACAAGCGCGCGCTGGCCGACGCGGAAAAGTCGCTGGCGCCGGTGGCCGACCTGGCCAAGGCGGCGCGCGCGCGGCTGGAACTCAAGCAGCGCCTGCGCCCGCAGTTTTTCAGCGCCAGCGAGGCGGCCGGCCTGTTCGGCGCCGGCGACACCTACGATGCCGATGCGCTGGCGCGGCTCGACATCGACCAGAACGGCGCGCTGATGCCGGCCCAGCGCGAGCTGCAGCTGGCCGCGCTCGACCAGCGCATGCCGGCCGCGCTGCGCGAAGACCGCGAAGCGCCGACCAAGGTGATCCGGACCGAAGCGTCGGTGCAGAAGCTGCGCGAGCAGGGTGCCGGCGACGACGAGGTGTACCGGCTGCGGGCGGCGGCGTTTTCGCCGGAAGCGGCCGGCCGGCTGGCCGATTTCGATCGGGAGGAAGGCGCATGGAAGCGACGCATCAAGGCCTATCTGGCGCAGCGGGCCACACTGGGCGCGGTGCCGGAAGCGATGCTGCAAAAGGTGCGCGACCAGCATTTCTCGGCCGATGAGCAGCGCCGGCTTGGCGCGTACGAGTAAGCGGGAAGCCTCAGGCGCAGGACGTGGAATTGGACTTGGACGACAGATGTAAAAAGGGGACGAATGGCAAGCCAGTCGTCCCCTTTTTCATGCAGCGGCCAGGCCGCTGCATGCAGTTACATTACCACGACAGTTTCAGCGTGTAGGCGCCGCTGGTGGCACCCGTGCCGCCGCTGTAGTACTTCACGCGCACATAACGGGTGAGCGTGGTGGTACCGGTGTTGGTGGTGGTCAGGCTGTCGGCCACGCCGGCGCCGTTTTCGCTCATTGCCACCTGCGTCGTGCCCGTGCTGTTGTAGGCATACAGATCGTAGTCGGCGCTGCGGCTGCCGATGGTCATCGTTGCCGACAGCGTTTTTCCGGCTGGCAATTGAACAGCGAAGTAGTCGGAGTCGGTGCTCGAACCCATGTTGCCCTTGACCACAGTGCCGCTGACCGTCACCGCATTGGCCGAACCATACGCGTTGTTGGATTCGGTTTCGTTGATGGTCGTGCCTGCCGGTGGCGTGGTGCCGCCAGCCGACTTCACGGCCGCCAGCGCATCGACGATACCCGTGCCGCAGCTATTGCAGGTGCCCGGGAAGGCGCGTGCGGTCGACTTCAGCTTGCTTTCGATGTCATCCGGGGTCAGGGCCGCATTTTTCGACAGCATCAGCGCGGCAACACCTGCCACGTGCGGGGTCGCCATCGAGGTACCGGCGTAGCCGGCATAGCTGTCTGCGCCTGGCGCGCCGCTGCCGGCGTTCAGGGTCGACAGGATCAGGGCGCCGGTGTCGCCACCAGGAGCCGCCACGTCGATCAGGTTGCCGTAGTTCGAGTACGAAGCACGTCCGCCCGCCTTGGTGGTGGCGGCAATCGCTACCACACCGGAGCAGTTCGCCGGGCTCGCGTTACTCACGTTCATGTTGTCGTTACCCGCTGCGACGATCACCACGGTGCCGCGCGCACGGGCGCCGTTGATGGCGTTCTGGGTCGTGGTGTCGCAAGCGCCACCGCCGCCGAGCGACATATTGATCACGCGCGCCTTGTTGGCATTGGCCGGCACGCCGGAGACGGTACCGCCCGAGGCCCAGGTGATCGCATCGGCGATGTCGGAGGTGTAGCCGCCGCATTTGCCCAGTACGCGCAGTGGCAGTACCTTGGCGTTGTAGGCGACACCGGCGACGCCGAGGCCATTGTTGGTCTTGGCGGCGATGGTGCCGGCCACGTGGGTGCCGTGCCAGCTCGAGGTCTGTGCCCGCAGCGGCTCGCCGTTGCCGCACGCGCCTGCGGCGACGGCGTCGCCCGGATCGCTGGCATCGCTGTCGCGGCCGTTACCGTCGTTCGAGATGGCGGTGTCGGTAATGAAGTCGTAGCCTTGCACGAACTGGCCGGCCAGGTCGGCGTGCGGACGGAAGCCGGTATCGATGACGGCGACGACGATGCCGGTGCCGGTGGCCAGATCCCAGGCTGCCGGCAGGCGCAGGCCGCCGGTGCTGTCACCGTAGTGCCACTGCTCCGAGTAACGCGGATCGTTCGGGGTGAACATGGGGTGCATGATGCGGTCCGGCTCAGCGTATTCGATGCTGGCATCGCGCTCCATCAAGTCCTTGGCGATGGCGGCCACATCCTTCACATCCATTTTCTTGTCGAGCTTGAGAATCTGGGCGCCGTTGGCGGTGGTGTGCAGCGCCTTCATGGTCAGGCCGAACTGCTGGCCGGAACGCTGGACGATTGCCAGACGGGCCTGGCTCGGTCCTGCCATGAGGGCGGCGCCCGGCACGACAGGGCCGGTTTCCTTGTACTTGACGATCATGCGGTCGGTGCTCGTCGCTGCAGGCTGGGCCTTGGCAGTCATGTCCACATCACCCACGCTGGCGTGCGCGAAGACCGGGCCGGCCGTGATCACGGCGGCGACACAAAATTTCAAAAAGGATGGGTACTTCGATTGCGAATGCTTCATTGTCGTTCCTTAAGTTTTCCGATGAACATTTTATAAAGGGATAAGTGGCAGCGATTAGCCGTCGCCTTCCCATTGTCTCCACGTTGTTCTGCAACGCAGCCCCGCCTTTGTTAGCGAGCGTTGTACATTACTTCGATTCATGACCAATTTTGGAAATTTCCAACAGGATTCGGCTGTTTCGCAACACAAAAAGCCAAAAATTTTTCCCGCGGCAAAGTTAATTTGGCAATGTTAGGGATTTTCCAAATGCAAGTTTGTTCATATTTGTTTATTTCTGAACATTCGACTGTAAATTGTCTAAAAATGAACAGTTTTTGACAAGCAATGAACGTTGTCATTCCCGGAAAACGGATGAGATCGCATTAATGATTCAGAACAATTTCCTGTGCTACCGTGAATATGCTGTAGACAGTCGGAATCGTCTGAAAGTTCGGCTGGATGCCTATACAAGATGCGGTTTTGGGGGGGATCACGGCGCCGCTGCGCAGGCGAAAAAAAGCCACGAGCATGCGCGGCAAAGTTTTTTTCACTTTGTATTCCCTCGTGCGGCAAGCCCTTGGCATGAAAAACGGGGACGTTCACGCACAAGCTCATCCTGCATGTCGGCGTCATGTCCGACATGCTGACCTGCCACCGGCCTACTTCAGCTCAACCTTCGAGCTGACGGCTGGGCAAGAAATCATCCTATCTAAGGTAAGTATTGTCTGAGGTGGCGGTCATATGTCTGGCCCACGAGCTCATCATGATGGGAGCCGCAGGCGAAAAAAAGCCGCGATCGCTCGCGGCTTTTTTACTGCCAGGCAGCTTTTAGAAGTTGCCCTTGAACTGCACGCCCCACAGGCGCGGCTCGTTGGTAAAGCCGGTCAGGTTGTTGAAGTCGATGCCGCCGACAATGCGCTCGGTACCGGTGATATTGCGGCCATACGCGGCCACTTCATACTTGCCGCCATCCCAGGTATAGCCCACGCGCAAGCCGCCTTCGACCAGCGGCTTGCCGGTGAATTCCTTCGCTTCGTACAGGAAGAAATTGATCTTGCTGCGGTACGCCCAGTCGGTGAACACGAACAGTTGGCCTTCGCCCACTTCCATCGAGTAGCGCGCGGTGCCGTTCACGATCCACTTCGGTGCCTGCGGCAATGGATTGCCGTCGATGACGACACGCCCGGCCGCATTGACCGGATTGGTGATCGTGCACTGCGCGCACTTGTTGACCGACAAGCTGCCGTCGCGGATTTCGGTGAAGTTATAGCTGCCGCCGGCCGATACCTTGAAGTTACTGGTGACAAAGCCCTCAAAATCGAGCTCGGCGCCACGGCCGTTGGTCTTGGCCGCGTTGATCAGGCGGTTGACGTTGGAGTTGCCGCCGACCACAGTGAGCTGCTGGTTCTTGACCCGGTAGTCGTACAGGCTGAAGGCCACGCGCGCGCGCCGGTTCAGCAAGTCGGCTTTCACGCCCGCTTCCACCGAGGTGATGGTCTCGGCGTCGGCCACGGTGATCGGCACCGATGCCGAGGCCGTTGCGATACTCGGCGCGCGGAAACCGGTGGCCATGCGGGCGTACACATTGACATCCTTGTTCAGCTTGTAGGTGCCGCTCAAGTCCCAGTTGGCCTTGTTGCTGCTCTCGCCGACCGCAGCCGGTCCGATCTGCGCCACATTGATCGCCGACACGGTATTGAAATCTTTCTTGTCGTTGGTGTAGCGCAGGCCGCCGCGTACCGTGAAGGCATCGCTGATGGCGTAGTTGACCGAACCGAAGGCCGCCCAGGCGGTATTCTTCTGGTGGCTGGCCAGGTGCGAAGTTTGCGCGCCGGTCGTGCTGTTGTAGTTGTTGCTGAAACCGTTGGCGTCTTCGTTGTAGTAGTACACGCCAGCCTGCCAGTTGATCGGGCCGCTGTTCTTGGACTCGACCCGGAATTCCTGGCTGTATTGCTTGACGTCGGCGATGCCGCCGGCGGTTTCAACCTGGAACGGGATCATGCCCGGGCCGGCCGGCACGCCGCCATCGATGTCGCCACGGCTCAGGTAGTGGTCCACCCCTTCGTAGCCAGTGATCGAGTACAGCTTGAGCGCGCCCAGGTCCCATGACAGGCGCACGTTGGCGCCGTTGGTGCGCAGGGCCTGGAAGTTCAGGCCGTTGTTGGCGATCTGGTCGGCGTCGAAGCCGTCGACCAGCTGGTTCGTGCCTTTTTTGATGATATTGGCGCGGAACAAGCGCGAGCTGCCCGTGGTCGAGCGCTGGTGCACATTGAACAGGGCATTGAAACCGGCGCCCGGGTTGTACAGCACTTGCAGGCGTTCGGCGTGCTCGTTGTAGCCTTCCAGCGCCTTGTCCTGGCCGGTAAAGGTGTTGTCGACGAAATCGTCGCGGTGCTGGCGCAGGGTCGAGAAGCGCGCTGCCCATTCTTTGCTCAGCGGAACGTTCACGGCGCCATCGAGGTTGACCGTGTTGTGGGTCGCGACGGACGCGTTGTAGTAGCCGCCGAATTTATCGAGCTTCGGCTTTTCGGATTCAAACTTGACCACGCCAGCCGGGGTGTTGCGGCCGAACAGGGTGCCCTGCGGGCCACGCAGCACTTCCACGCCGGCCAGGTCGAAAATCGGGAAACCTTTCAGGATCGGATTCTCTTGCACGACATCGTCGTAGATCAGCGACACCGGCTGCGATGCGAAGGTGTTGAAGTCGGTATTGCCGTAACCGCGGATGTAAAAGCGCGGGAAGGTGCGGCCGTTCGACGATTCCACGTTCAGGCTCGGCACTTTGCCGGCCAGCACGCGAATGTCCTGTCCGCCGGAGACGATCACGTCCAGCTTCTCATCCTTGAGCAGGCTGACGGAGACCGGCACTTCCTTGATGTTCTCGGTACGGCGCTGGGCGGTCACGGTGACGGTTTGCAGCTCCGGAGCCGCCTGGGCCTGGGCCATGGCCGACGCGATCGGCAGCAGTGCGGTCAGGGCCAGCACGGCGCCGTGTGCGCCGATAACGCGCTTGTGCATCTTGGACATCTTGATCATTCGAGTTCCCTGGAAAAAGTTGATGAAGCGTACGACGAAGGTATTCTTGTCTCCTGCTCTACTCTTTTTCTGGACGTTCTCGCATGCAGCAAACGCGCGCGGCGATGGACGCCGTCGGCACCGCATCTTGTCGATGTCTATATGTTGCCGACCGGGTAAGTCTGAAGCCGGTATTTTCTGTCATCACCGCTGTGAATGGCAAGGAAGTTCAGGTTCCGAGTGACCTTAACGCAACATTTTTTGCAAGAAACCACGCTTTGCTGGCTTCATCGGCGGGAAAGAAGGATTCGATCCGCAGTTCATGCACCGTGACATCGTGCGGCGTGCCCATGGTGGTAATGGTGGTAAACAGGTTCAGTTGCACGTCATCCTTGCGGATTGTCAGCGGCAAGAAGGGCAGTGCGCGCCGGTCGAGGTTGGGCGCGTGGGCGGCCGTGCCGATGGTATCGATACCCGGCAAGGCGGCCAGTTCGGCCAGCAGGGCGGCCGCTTCGCTGGCGGGGCCGTCGCCCATGGCTTCGCGCTGGATCCAGTGCAGCGCGTCGGCGCACACGGCTTCCCAGTTGACCAGATACTGGCGCAGCCCGGCCGGGTCGAGCATCAGCTTGAGCACGTTGACGGCGCCGTGGCCGGGGATGGCCTGGCCGGGGGGCAGGCCGAGCAGCCAGCCGAAGAGGTCGGCGGCGGGTTGGTTGTGGAGCTGGAGATGCCACAGGCGGTCGACCACCAGCGCCGGATACGGCGCCTGCTGCGCCAGCATGAAGTCGAGCGCTTGCCGCACCGGGGCCAGTTCGGGGTCGGACAGCGTACGCTCCTGGTAGGCGGGAGCGAAGCCGGCGGCCAGCAGCATGATGTTGCGCTGCCTGAGCGGCACCTCGAGCGCGACGCCGAGCTTGAGGATCAGTTCCTTGCTGGGATGCGCGCGCCCGCTTTCGAGGAAGCTGATGTGGCGCTGCGAGACGTCGCTGACGGTGGACAGATGCAGCTGGCTGTAGCCACGCTTGGCGCGCCAGTAGCGCAGCGCTGCTGAAAAATCGCCGAAGTACTGAGCGCGCGAGGGGGTCGATTGGCTTGGTGTTGTCATGGCGCTTTCCTGTTCAGCCGCATTGATATATCTCGCTAAAAACCGTCGCTCCCCCCGCTCCGTCGTTCCGCCCCGCTCCGTCGTTTCCGCCCCGCTCCGTCGTTCCCGCCTCCCGCCCCCGTCGGTTCTGGCAATGCCAGAGACGACGGGGGCGGGCGCGGGGGCGGGAACTACGGGACAGCAAATCAGCGCCCCGCAGCACCGATAAACCCCATCAAATCCGCATTCACCCGCTCCGCATGCGTCACGAACATCCCATGCGCCGCGTCATCGTACACCGCCAGGCGCGCCCCCTTTATCAAGGCCGCAGTGGGCTGCGCGGTCAGCGCCAGCGGCGCACTGACATCAAGCGCCCCCGCGATAATCAAGGCCGGTACCTCCACCCGCGCCAGCTCCGCGCGCATGTCCGCATGCTGAACCGCCACGTGGCAATCGTGCAGCGCCTTGTGCGAGCATGCCAGCGCCATCTGGCGCAGCCATCCGATCATTCCCTGCGAGGCATCCGGCGTCAGGAACGGCACCGCGTTCTCGTCGATCCAGCGCGGGAAATCGCGGTTCACCTGCTGCTCGCGAAAGAGCTCGAACAGCGCGCCATCGAGGCCCCCGGGATTATCGTCAGCGCGCATGATCATCGGCGTCATGGGTCCCATCAACACAATCCGCGCCACCCTTGCGCTGCCAAACCGGCTCAGATAGCGCACCACCTCATTGCAGCCCATTGAATGCGCGACCAGCGTCACGCCGCGCAGGTCGAGCGTGTCGATCACGGCGGCCAGGTCGCCGGCCAGGGTATCGAAGTCGTAGCCCTTGCCCGGATCGCTGGAACGGCCATGTCCGCGCCGGTCGAACGCAATGCAGCGCAGTCCTTGCCGTGACAGCGCGATCATCTGGTAGTTCCATGCATCGGACGGCAGCGACCAGCCGCCCACGAACAGCACCGGCGCGCCAACGCCCCAGTCGCGGTAAAACAGATCGACGCCGTCAGTGGTGCGGATAAAGCCGGGGGCGGTGGAATGGGTCATGGCGGGTCTCCTTGGGTGGGCAACGGGATACGTTGAAACTATTGTGGGCCACCCGCGCCGGCCTGGCGATTACCTCCCAGGTAATCAATCCGCCGGCGCCTCGACCAGAATCGCGCGGAAATCGTTCACGTTGGTGCGCGTCGGCCCCGTCACCACCAGGTCGCCCAGCGCCGCAAAAAAGCCATAGCCATCGTTGTCGAGCAGCCGCGCACCCGCATCCACCCCGGCCGCCGCAGCGCGCGCCAGCGACTGCGGATCGAGCAGCGCCCCGGCGTTGTCTTCGGTGCCGTCGATGCCATCGGTATCGCACGCAATCGCATGCACGCCCGCCATGCCTTTGAGCGCGACTGCAAGCGCCAGCAAGAACTCCGCATTGCGCCCTCCCCGCCCGCCGCCGCGCAGCGTGACCGTGGTCTCGCCGCCCGACAGGATCACGCACGGCGCGGGCAGCGGCTGCCCATACGCGGCCACCTGGCGCGCAATGCCGGCATGGACGATGGCCACCTCGCGCGCCTCGCCCTCCATGCACCCGCTCAGGATCAGCGGCGTGTAGCCGGCCGCGCGCGCCGCGCTGGCCGCCGCATCGAGCGCATGCTGGGCGCCGGCGATGACGAGCGCCCGGTTGCCGCGCAGGCGCGCATCGTCGATTGCCGGCGCGGCCAGCGCGGCATCGTCCAGCACCGCGCGCACCGCGGGCGGGATGGCGATGCCGTATTTATCCAGCACCGCCAGCGCATTGGCGGCGCTGCTGCCATCGGGGATGGTGGGCCCGGACGCCACCACCGCCGGATCGTCGCCCGGCACGTCGGACACCACCAGCGTCACCACGCGCGCTGGATGGCAGGCCAGCGCCAGGCGCCCACCCTTGATCGCGGACAGGTGGCGCCGCACGCAATTGATCTCGCCGATCGGCGCGCCGCTGGCCAGCAAACGGCGCGTCAGTTCGCGCTTGTCATCGAGCGTGATGCCGGGCGCCGGCAGCGACAGCAGCGCCGAGCCGCCGCCGGACATGAGGCACAGCACCAGGTCGTCCTGGCCCAGGCCGCGCACCAGCGCCAGCATGCGCCGGGCGGCCGTGGTGCTGGCCTCGTCGGGCACCGGATGGCCCGCTTCGATCACCTCGATATGCCTGGTCGGCGCCCCGTGGCCGTAGCGCGTGACGACCAGGCCGGCGATCTCGCCCTGCCAGTGCTGCTCGACCGCCTGCGCCATGCGCGCGGCAGCCTTGCCGGCGCCGATGACGATGGTGCGTCCCTTGGGCGCTGGCGGCAGGTGGGGTGCCAGCACGGCCAGCGGATCGACCGCCGCCAGTGCGCTATGAAACAGGTGCAGGAGCAAGCCACGCTGGGCTTTGATATCGTTCATGAAGGTCCTCGGTGGGCCGGTCGCAACGCCGCATCGAAATCGCTGTGTTTTTTGCGGCCGCCGGCCTATGATATTGACACAAACATATCTTTCAGGAGTGTTCATGCCTTCCCAAAAAATCCCCGCCATCCTCACCGCACTGATGATCGCCATGACCAGTACTCTCCCGGCCTTTGCCGCCGACAGCCCGGCGCCACCCGTGGCAGCCACCGCCGCGTGGCAGGAAACGCGCCACGGCGAGGTCGTCACCGACGACTACCGCTGGCTGCAAAAGAAGGAAGACCCGAAGGTCATCGCCCACCTGAACGCCGAAAATGCCTACACCGAAGCGATGACGGCCGATATCGCCCCGCTGTCGGACAAGCTGTTCGCCGAGATCAAGGGCCGCATGCAGGAAGTGGACCTGTCGGTCCCTGCGCGCGTCGGCAAATACTACTATTACAACCGCTTCGAAGCGGGCAAGCAGTATCCGATCAACTGCCGCCGCCTGGCCGGCGCCAACCTGGCCTACGACGACAAGGCGCCCGAAGAAATCCTGCTCAACCAGAACGAGATGGCCGAAGGCCAGAAGTTCTTCGCCGTTGCCGGCAGCTTTGTCAGCCCGGACGCTTCGCTGCTGGTGTACACCACCGACACCACCGGCTACCGCCAGTTCGAGCTGCATGTCAAGGACCTCAAGACCGGCAAGCTGCTGGCCGACAGCGTGCCGCGCGTGACCTCGGTCGCGTGGGCGCTTGACAACAAGACCATCTTTTTCACCCAGGAAGACGCCACCACCAAGCGCTCCGACCGCCTGTTCCGCATGACGCTCGGCAGCAAGCCGGTCGAGGTGTACCACGAGCCGGTCGAGCAGTTCAGCATGCAGGTGGAAGCCTCGCGCGACCGCAAGTTCATCGTGCTCGATATCGGCGCGACCGATACCAGCGAGGTGCGCCTGCTGCCGGCCGGCCAGCCAAAAGGCGAATTGCGCTCGGTGCTGGGACGCGAAAAAGGCCATCGCTACGGCGTCGAACACCGCAACGGCGAATTGTTCATCTCGACCAACAAGGATGCCAAAAACTTTCGCGTGGTGCGCGCGCCATTGGCCACGCCTGGCCCCAGGTTCTGGAAAGAGCTGGTCAAGCACGACCAGGCGGTCATGGTGCGCGAAGTCGACGCTTTCCGCGACTTCCTTGTGGTGATGGAAAAATCGAATGCGCTCAACCGCGCGCGCATCTACAGCTTCAAGACCAAATCGTGGAAGACGGTGCAGTTCGACGATCCGGTCTACATGGCCACGCGCACGCGTACCGCTGCCTGGGATGCCACCAGCTACCGCATGGCGTACCAGTCGCCGGTGACGCCGCCGACCGTGCTCGATGTGGACATGGCCAGCGGCGCGCGCACCGTCCTCAAACGCGTCGAGGTGGTGGGCGGCTACGATCCGACCCTCTATGAAAGCAAACGCCTGTGGGTGACCGCGCGCGACGGCGTCAAGGTGCCGCTGTCGGCCGTCTACAAGAAGGGCGTCAAGTTCGACGGCAGCGCACCGCTGCTGCTGGGGTCCTACGGTTCGTACGGCATTCCGACGGAAGCGAATTTTTCGATCAACCGTCTCAGCCTGCTCGATCGCGGCGTGATCTACGTGCAGGCGCACATCCGCGGCGGCACCGACATGGGCGAAACCTGGCACGACGACGGCATGCTGATGAAAAAGAAGAACACCTTCTACGACTTCATCGACGCCGCCGATTACCTGGTCAAGGAAAAATGGACCAGCCCGAACCACCTGATCATCCAGGGCGGCAGCGCCGGCGGCCTGCTGATGGGCGCCGTGGTCAACATGCGCCCGGAGCTGTTCCACGGCGTGCACGCGGCCGTGCCCTTCGTCGACGTGATGAATACCATGATGGACGCCACCCTGCCCCTGACCACCGGCGAGTACCTCGAATGGGGCAACCCGACCGAGAAAGCCGCCTACGCCTACATGCGCAGCTATTCGCCGTACGATAACATCGAGCGCAAGGCCTATCCGGCCATGCTGGTGACCACGGGCCTGAACGACAGCCAGGTGATGTACTGGGAGCCGGCCAAGTACGTCGCCAAGCTGCGCGCCTACAAGACCGACACCAATGCGCTGCTGCTCAAGACCAACATGGGCGCCGGCCACGGTGGCGCGTCCGGGCGTTACAACGCGGTCAAGGAAGGCGCCTTCAACATGGCGTGGATGCTGTCGCAGTGGGGCATCAAGGAGTAATCGGCCCGTAAACCAGGGTACGAGGCGCCGGGGATCTTGCGGGATTTTTTACTTTTTTCGCAAAACCCCTTGCGCACTTTCCGAACTCTAGCTATGATTCGTGCCTCTTCAGACGTGGTGACAAACGTCGGATGCAGTCTCTGAGGTAAGCGAGTTTTTGGGTGCTTAGCTCAGTTGGTAGAGCAGCGCCCTTACAAGGCGCGGGTCGGGAGTTCGAGCCTCTCAGCACCCACCACCATCAGAGACGGTGCATCATGATCAGCAGTACCGATCAGAGTAACACGGAGTGGTAGTTCAGTTGGTTAGAATACCGGCCTGTCACGTCGGGGGTCGCGGGTTCGAGTCCCGTCCGCTCCGCCAGCATCAAAGAAGGGCCCGATTCGTCGGGCCCTTTTTCTTTTCTCCTTTCTTCGTCACCTTCGGAACCGCCTTGGCCCACGCCTACGTCACGTTTCGCCGTCGCCTCGCCATCCACGCGTTCCAGCGTTTTGCCGCCAGCCTGAAAAGCTCGGCCGAGATCATGCTGCTGGTGTTCGCCCAGGTTCTCATCGGCCTGTTGGCACTGGTCGCCCTGCCCCCCATGTATGCCGCCTCCCAGAGCGCCCCGCAAGCGCTTGGCCTGCTCGTTGCGCACGGCCTGGCGATGGCCCTGCCGGCGGTCCTGCTGCGCAAGCGCGTGCTGCCGCTCGACGTGGTGTACTGGGTGCGCCGCCTGCCGGTGCCGCCGGCCACGCAACTGGCGGCGGACGCGCTGGTGGCCGGCATGATGGTCGGGCCGCTGGCGCTGCTGTACGCGGTGTCGGCGACGGTCTGGCTGTGGCAGCGGCCCGCCTGGCTGCTGCCGGTGCGCGGCGTACTCGGTACCCTGTTCTCGCTGATGCTGACCTATGCCTGCGCGGTGGCGGTGCTGTCGCTGCGCGCGCGCCGTGCCCCATCGAGCGCGCGCTGGCAGCGCCGCCTGGCAGCGCCGCCGGTGCGCTACGAAGCGCGCCACTGGCATCCGCGCGTGCTCATGCTGTGGCATCGCTTGTTCTGGCTGCCCTTCTGGCGCAACGAGAACATGGTCGGGCGCCAGCAAACCCTGTTGCTGGCGGCGGCCGTGGGCGCGGCGCTGCCGTGGATGCAGGCGCCGCCCGGCATCGTGCGCGCGCTGCTGGCGCTGGCCACCAGCGCGCTGATGGTGCTGCTCACCGACCGTGGCGACAAGGCCGTGCGCGAGCAGCTCGCCGCGCTGCGCCCGCTCATGGCGGCCTGGCCGCTGCGAGAGCGTTCGCTGGCGCTGGCGGCGCGCGCGTTTGCGCTGCTGCCCGCGCTGCTGGTGCTGGTGATCGTGTTCGCCGCCGGCGCGCCGCATGGCCTGTGGGGACGGACGGCCGGCCGCGCCTACCTGATCCTCGGCTGCGTGGCCCAGCTGCTGCTGGTGGCGATCCCGCGTTTTACAGCGCGCGGGAGGGTCGGCCTGGTGCTGGTCCAGATTCTGGTATTGACTGCGGTAGGGAGCGAATTATGGGAGTAGAACAGCAGCCGGTGCTGCGCATCGAGGGGTTGCATTTTCATTTCGATACGCGCCCGGTGTTCAGCGATTTTTCGGCGGCGATCGGGCCGGGCATCACCTGGCTGCGCGGCGCCAACGGCATGGGCAAGACCACCTTGCTCAAGCTGGTGGCCGGCACGCTCACGCCCAACCGCGGCAGCATCGGGCTGGGCGGCATCGATTGCGCGGCGCAGCCGCTGGCCTACCGGCTGGCGACGTTTTACTGCGGCGGCGACTTGCCGGACTTGCCGTGGCTGACCGTGCAGGAATTCCTCGACCTGCATCTGGCGCTGTATCCGGATGCCGACGCGCGCCAGGTCGAGCGCCAGCTGGATGCGTTCGGGGTCACGGGCACGCTGGGACAGGCGCTGTCGACCTTGTCCCTGGGGCAGCACAAGAAGGTGCAGCTGTCGCTGGCGCTGGCCTTGCCGGTGCGCTTGCTGCTGCTCGACGAGCCGTTCAACGGGCTCGATGCGGCGGCCGTGGAGTATTTGCGCGGGCAGCTGGGCGAACGCGGGGCAAGGCAGGATGCGTGCGTGCTGCTGACCAGTCACCTGGAGCCGCTGGTGGAGGTGAAGCGGATGCTGGACCTGGATCGCTGAACCGCGCGCCTAAGCGCACCGCCGCACCGGCTGCCCCGCCTCGACCCGGTTGCGTCCCGCGCTCTTGGCCACGTACAGCGCATGATCGGCGCGCGCCAGCGCCGCGTTGATATGCTCGCCCTGTTCGATCGCCACCACGCCGATACTGACCGTCATCGCATACGCGTCTTCCAGGGCCGGCAAGCGCGCCGCGAGCACCGCGAGGCGCAGCCGCTCGGCCGCCTGCAAGGCGCCCGTCAGGCAGGTCCCCGGCATCACCAGCGCGAACTCTTCGCCACCGAGCCGGCCCATGATGTCATGCTCGCGCAAGGTCGACTGCGCGGTGGCGCTGAACACGCACAGCGCGTCGTCGCCGGCGGCATGCCCGAAGCGGTCGTTCAGGTTCTTGAAGTGGTCCAGGTCGAGCATCATCAGCGCGACCGGGCTGCGAAGGCGTGCGGCGAGCAGGCGCGCGCTCTCGGTCCGCTCGAAAAACGCGCGCCGGTTGACCAGGCCCGTGAGGCTGTCGATGGTGGCCAGCAGCGTCATCGCGCGGTCGTCCTTCTCCTTGCACAGCAGCAGGAAGCCGAAACCGTTCACGATCATCAGCAGGTAGCCGGCGATATACGCGACACTCTGCAGCACGCCCGGCGTGCCGCCGCCGAGCACCATGCCGGCGGAACTGCAGCAGGCGCGCAGCGCCATCGCCACCGAGAACACCAGGTTGTTGGCGCCGATGATGCGCTGCAGGTCCGACGCCGCGCGGCCCGGACGCAGCAGCGCGGCCGCCATCGCCCCGCTGAACAGGGCGATCATCAGCGACAGCATCACACCCAGCTCGCGCGCGCCGGCGCCGCCCAGCGGCGCCAGGTGGTACAGCAGCAGCACGACGATCGTGAGCGGATACAGCAGGCGCCGCCAGCGCTGGTAGCCCAGGAAATCGCAATAGGCGGCCGCTTCGACCGCTATGCCCAGCATCAGCACCGTGGACACGCCCATGCCCATC
Organism: Massilia sp. DJPM01; assembly: GCF_030348125.1. Classification (NCBI taxonomy): domain Bacteria; kingdom Pseudomonadati; phylum Pseudomonadota; class Betaproteobacteria; order Burkholderiales; family Oxalobacteraceae; genus Massilia; species Massilia sp. DJPM01. Next base: position 19,693 of record NZ_JAQOZV010000015.1, on the reverse strand, counting down.
CACAGCGGCGCACCGTCGGTCTGCAGGTAGGCCAGCAGGTTGGCCACGCCCTGCACCAGCTTGGCCCACTTCCACTTGCGCATGGCTGGATGGGCCGTGCCGGAACGCAGGTAACCTGCCATCAGCATGGCGAAGGCAATATTGCCCACGGCCATGACCAAGGTGAAGGTTTTGATATCGATCACAGCGCTTTTCCTCGTGGATAAAACACGGCCGCCGCCGCAGGCGACGCATCGGCAGGCCCGCACGACAGAGAGTACGTATTGAAATGTTAAGTTGTATTACTGCAAGGAATCATATTACACTAGTTATCGCTGCGGTTCTTGCTGTGGCAAAATTATGGTAAACACGGACGACAGCAGTCCCGGCGGCAAATCTGCTGCACACGCCAGTTGCATGGCGCATAATCGAGCTCGTGCGTGTTATCCCCCTCTGGAGTTAATTTGATCTTTGGTTTTCTGAAATCGCCGCCGCTGTCGCCCCGCCTGCACCGCCTCAAGAGTTCGGTCCTGTTCAATTCCCTGACCCCGCTCGAACTGAAGATCGTCGATGGCCTGATGCATGAGCGGCGCTACCTGACCGACGAAATCGTGTTCGACCAGGGCGAGGAAGGACAGGCCCTGTACCTGGTCACGTCGGGCAAGGTGGCCATCAGCCGCGCCAAGGGCAGCGCCTTCATGGTGGTGTCCGAACTCGGGCCGGGCAGCGTGTTCGGCGACATGGCGCTGCTGGACGATTCGCCGCGCACGGCGCAGGCGCGCGCCATGGAAAACTGCGAGCTGGCGGTCTTCTTCCGCGCCGATTTCCTGGGCCTGATGGAAACCGACGCCGTGATCGGCTACAAGATTTCGCTGACCCTGGCGCGCCTGGTCGGCCAGCGCCTGCGCGACTGGATGGGCGGCAGCCCGCAGGTGGAAGCCTTATGAACTCGCGCGACCGCGCCGGCCCCGTGGTCTGGTGCGGGATCATCGCGGTCACCTGCCTGCTCCTGATCCTGCTCGAACACACGCTGTGGCTGGCCATTCCCTTCATCTTCGGCACGGTCCTGTACTACATCCTGCTCGCGCCCATGCAGCGCCTGATCCGCGCCGGCGTCGGCCAGGACCTGGCCGCGCTGACCGTGGGCGGCGGCTTCGTGGCGGTGCTCTCGCTGGTGCTGGTGCTGCTGTTCTCGTACGTGGCGGTGCCGGAGGAATCGTGGCAGGCGCTGCTCGGGCACTACCTCGAAGGCGGGGTGACGTTTGTCCGCAACACGATGCAGCTGCTCGAAAAAGAATTCCCGCTGCTCGAACAGATGCACCTGACGCGCCTGGTGAACCGGCGCTTCAAGTCCTTCACCGACAATTTCGCCCAGCAGCACCTGGCCGGGCTGCTGGTGGTGATCGCCGGCTGGCTGCCGTCGCTGCTGCTGGCGCCCTTCCTGACCTTTTTCTTCCTGCGCGACGGCGCCAGCTTCAAGCGCTTCCTGGCGCGCGCGGTGCCGAATGCGTTTTTCGAGAAGACCCTGTTCCTGCTGCACGAAGTCGACCAGACCGCGCGCCGCTACTTCCAGGGCCTGATCAAGCTGACCGTGATCGACACCATCATGCTGGCGCTCGGGCTGTGGATGATCGGGGTGTCCTCGCCGCTGGCGCTGGCGCTCATTTCGGCGGTGCTGGCCTGGGTGCCCTTCGTCGGCTCGGTGGCCGGCTGCATCATGGTGGTGGTGGTGGCCGCCACCGACGCGCCCTCGAATGCGGTGATCGGCTACGGCGCGATCGGCGTGTTCGTGGCGGTGCGCCTGCTGGACGACTTCATCTTCATGCCGCTCACCCTGGGCCGCAGCCTGCAAATCCATCCTTTGATGACGGTGCTGATGATCTTCGTGGGCGGCTCGCTGGCCGGGGTGGCCGGGCTGATGCTGGTGCTGCCGCTGCTCGGCGTGGTGATGGTGGTCGGTGAAACGCTGGGCTGCCTGGTGACCAATGCGCGCCTGCGCGCGCGCCACCGCAACGCCATGGCGCTGCGCGTCAGGCAGGCCAGCGTGGGGCTGTCGAAGTAAGATCGGCGCCGGCGGCCAGGGCGCGCGTTTGCGCCATGAGCATGGCGTCGAATTGCGCGGCCGGGAGCGGGCGCGCGAACAGGTAGCCCTGGCCGTAGTCGCAACCGGCCGCCAGCAGCAGGTCGCGCTGCTCGTGGGTCTCGACGCCTTCGGCGATCACCCGCAGGCCGAGCTTGTGGGCCATGACGATGATCGCTTCCGACAGCGCCATGTCGCTCGACTCGGGCGCCAGGTTGCGGGTGAAGGAGCGGTCGATTTTAAGATAGTCGATGTCGAATTTTTTCAGGTACGACAGCGAGGAATAGCCGGTGCCGAAATCGTCCAGCGCCACCTGGATGCCGGCGTCGCGCAGCTGCAGCAGCTTGTCGGTCACGCCGCTGCTGGCGTCGAGCAGCAAGCCTTCGGTGATCTCGACCACCACCGCCTGGCCGGACAGGCCCAGTTCGCGCAGGTGCGCCAGCCAGCCTTCGTAACCCTTGCCTTCGCGCTGGAATTCGAGCGGCGACTGGTTCACGCTGACCTGGAACTCGGGATGGTGATCGCGCCGCCAGCGGCTGGCCCAGCGCGCCGACTCCATGAACACCCACTCGCCGATCTCGATAATCAGGCCACTCGACTCGGCCAGCGGAATGAACTCCAGGGGGCTCACCAGCCCGCGCTGCGGATGCTCCCAGCGGATCAGGGCCTCGGCCTTGTGGATCTTGCCAGTGCGCAGGTGCACGATAGGCTGGAAGTACACGCGGAACTGGCCGCCCTTGAGGGCACTGCGCAAGTCGTTGGTCATGCGCATGCGGTTGATGGCCGCCACCTGCAGGGCCGGGGTGAAGTAGCTGAAGCGGTTGCGGCCCGCGTTCTTGGCCGCGTACATGGCCTGGTCGGCGTGCTTGAGCAGGTCGTCGATATCGCGCGCGTCGTCCGGATACAGGGTGATGCCGACGCTGGCCGAGATATACGCCTGCTCCTGGCCGAGCGTGAACGGCGCCTGCAGCACATCGAGGATCTTTTGCGCGATCACGCCCACGCTGCCGGTTTCGCCCAGTTGCGGCAGGATCACGGTGAATTCGTCGCCGCCCAGGCGCGCCACCGTGTCCGAATCGCGCACGCAGGCGCTGATGCGGCGCGCGGCCTCGACCAGCAGCACGTCGCCCTGCTGGTGGCCGAGCGTGTCGTTGACTTCCTTGAACTGATCGAGGTCGATGAACAGGATCGCGATGCGGGTGCCCTCGCGCCGGCAGCGCAGGATGTCGTGTTCGAGGCGGTCGTGGAACATGCGCCGGTTGGGCAGGCGCGTGAGCGGATCGAAATTGGCCTGCTGCCAGATCAGCGCTTCCGAGGTCTTCTTCTCGGTCACGTCCTCGATCATGCACAGGTGGTGCGCGCTGGCGCTGGCATTGGTGTCGATGGCGGCGATCGACATGTCGACCCAGACCACGCTGCCGTCGGGGCGCAGCAGGCGGCGCGCGCTCTTGAAGCCGGCGATGCTGCCGGCGCCCAGCAGCACCATGCGCGCCGCTTCGGCGGCCACGTCGTCGGGATGGGTGATGTCGTCGCAGCGGCCGCGCTTGAGCTCTTCCGAGGAGCGCCCGGTGATCTCGGCGAAGCGCGGGTTGATGTCCTTGAACTGGCCGCTGGCCGAATCGATCAGGGCGATGCCCATCGGCGCTTCCTCGAACATGGTGCGAAAGCGCAGTTCGCCCTGGCGGATGCCTTCCTCGGCGCGGCGCCGTTCGCGCGTCAGCAGCGACACGTGCACGGCGGCGCCGCCGACCAGCAGCAGGCCGGCCGCCAGCAGCGCGCGGTACAGCCAGGTCAGGTAGCTGGCGGCGGGGTCGGTGCTGTACATGAAGCCGTCGAAGGAGGCGCCGCGCGGCAGCATGCCCAGGTCGGCGTAGATATCGGCGATGTGGCGCCAGCGGTCCGGATTCATGTAGCCGATTTCAACCAGCACCGGCTGCACCAGCGGTTCCATCTGGCGCGCCTCGAACAGCAGGTGCTGGCGGTCGTGGCGGCGCGTGTACTTCGACAGGATCAGGTCCGCGATCTCTTCCTGGTTGGCCATGGCATAGGCCCAGCCCTTCATGCTGGCGGCGCGGAAGGCGCGCACGCGCCCGGGGTGGGCGGCGATCTGGCGCTCATTGGTGAACAGGTTGTCGCCGTAAAAATCGATGCCGGCCGCGCGCGGGCTGTGCACGTCGTAGGCAAAGCCGATGCGGTCCAGGTAATCGGGTTCATTGGTCAGGTAGGCCGAGTAAGCCTCGACCTTGCCCTTGGCCAGGTCGTCCGGATTGAAACTGTGGTCGACACGCACCAGGCTGCTGACGGGCACGCCTTCCTTGTTCAGGTAAGCGATCAATTCGTCAGCCTGGGTGAGTTCGTCGATGAGCGAGCCGATCATCACGCGCTTGCCCTTGAGATCGCGCACATCGGGCGTGCCGCTGCGCTTGCCTACCAGCAGGACGTAGGGCGAATGCTGGAAGATCACGCCCAGCACCACCAGGGGCTTGCCGGCCAGGCGCGCCAGCAGCAGGCTGCTGTTGCCGACCCCGAATTCGGCCTTGCCGGCGCTGACACTGCGCTCCGGCTCGTTGCCATCGCTGCCTTCGGCGATGTGCACGTCGAGGCCGGCGTCGCGGTAATAGCCTTTTTCGAGGGCGGCGTAATAGCCGGCGAACTGGAACTGATGGGTGTGTTTGAGCTGGAGCGTGATTTTGTCGAGTGCCCGCGCGGGCAGGCTGATGCACATGGCGAGCGCCACGGCGAACGCAACGGCTTTCGGCGCGGACGCGAAAGCCGTCGACGCGCGGCGGGCCAGGGGGAGTCGGATCATCAGTCGGTCACACCGCTAGGTGTGCACTAAAGCAACGTATGAATACGATTGTACTGACCTTCCCGGTCGCGGCAGCGGAAAATGCGCACTGTGTGCGTGGCACAACAATCCGTGTTGCAAACGCGACGGCCTGCGTAAGCCGAATGCTCTTGACTTAAGAGCCGTCGCCCCCCGCGCCAGGGGGGGCGACGGGGGTTAATTGCCGGTGCCGGCGGGGGTTATTTGCGGCGCGCCCCGGCCTTGGCCACAGGCGCAGCCTTCGGCTTGGTCTTGATCGTCGCCAGGATCGATGGACGCACCTTCGATTCCGGGGCGATGAAGGGCGTCGGCGCCAGCGCGCGCTCGGTCTTGCGCTTGGGCGCGGCCGCAAACTTGTCGAGCGTGCCGGCGCCCGAGGTCTGCCGCTTGCGCTCGCCCGCCGCCAGGCCGCCGTCTTCCGACGCCTGCCAGCTCGGCACCAGGTGGCGGTCGCCATTGCCGATCAAATCGCCACGGCCCATCTTGACCAGCGTTTCGCGCAGGATCGGCCAGTTGGCCGGGTCCTGGTAGCGCAGGAAGGCCTTGTGCGCACGGCGCACCTTGCCGCTCTTGGCCGTTTCCACGATCTCGGAATCGGCCGTCACCTTTTTCAGCGGATTCTTGCGCGAGTGGTACATGGTGGTGGCCATCGCCATCGGGGTCGGCATGAAGGTCTGCACCTGGTCGAGCTTGAAGTTGTTTTTCTTCAGCCACAGCGCCAGGTTGAGCATGTCTTCGTCCGTCGTGCCCGGGTGAGCCGCGATGAAATAAGGAATCAGATACTGCTTCTTGCCAGCTTCCAGCGAGAAACGGTCGAACATTTCCTTGAATTCGTCGTAAGCGCCGATGCCGGGCTTCATCATTTTCGACAAAGTACCTTCTTCGGTGTGCTCAGGTGCAATCTTGAGCAAGCCGCCCACGTGGTGGGTCACCAGTTCCTTGACGTATTCCGGCGAACGCACGGCCAGGTCGTAGCGCAGGCCCGAGCTGATCAGCACTTTCTTGATGCCAGGAATGGCACGCGCCTTGCGGTACAGGGAAATCAGCTTGCTGTGGTCGGTACCGAGGTTGACGCAGATGGTCGGATACACGCACGACAGGCGGCGGCACGACACTTCGATTTCCTTGTCCTTGCAGGCCAGCCGGTACATATTGGCGGTCGGGCCACCCATGTCGGAAATGGTGCCGGTGAAACCCTTGGTCTTGTCGCGGATATGCTCGATTTCGCGCAGGATCGACGGCTCGGAACGGCTCTGGATGATCCGGCCCTCGTGCTCGGTGATCGAGCAGAAGGTGCAGCCGCCGAAGCAGCCGCGCATGATGTTGACTGAAAAGCGGATCATGTCCCAGGCCGGAATCTTGGCCTTGCCGTAGCTCGGGTGCGGGGCGCGCGCATAATTCATGTCGTACACGCCATCCATCTCGTCCATGGCCAGCGGCAGCGGCGGCGGGTTGAGCCAGACGTCGCGTTCGCCGTGCGCCTGCACCATCGCGCGCGCATTGCCGGGGTTCGATTCGAGGTGGAACACGCGCGAGGTGTGCGCGTACATCACCGGGTCTTCCTTGACCACGTCGTAGGATGGCAGGCGCACCACGGTCTTGTCGTGCTTTTCCTTGGCCATGGCCAGGCGTTCTTCGCGCGACATGATGCGGATCGGCTTGACCACTTCCTTGGGCTGGGCATTGTCGGTGGCGCAGGCGGACTTGTCTTCCTGGGCCATCGCGTAAGGATCGTGGTGGGCGTCGACCTTGCCGGGCACGTCGACCCGGGTCGAATTGTGCACGCCCCAGTCGTCGCCGGGCAGCCAGCCTGGCGGCACCATGAAGGCGGTGCCGCGCAGGTTGCGGATATCCTTGATGTGTTCGCCGGCCGCCAGACGGTGGGTCAGGTCGACCAGGGCGCGTTCGGCGTTACCGAACAGCAGCATGTCGGCCTTGGAATCGGGCAGCACCGAGCGCCGCACCTTGTCGGACCAGTAATCGTAGTGGGCGATGCGGCGCAGCGAGGCTTCGATCGAGCCGATGATGACCGGCACATCGGGGAAGGCTTCGCGCGCGCGCTGGGCGTACACGGTGACGGTGCGGTCCGGGCGCTTGTTCGGCTCGCCGTTGGGCGTGTAGGCGTCGTCGGAGCGGATCTTGCGGTCGGCCGTGTAGCGGTTGACCATCGAGTCCATATTGCCGGCGGTGACGCCGAAATACAGATTGGGTTTACCGAGCACGCGGAAAGCTTCGGCCGAGAGCCAGTCCGGCTGGGCGATGATGCCGACCCGGAAGCCTTGCGCTTCGAGCAGGCGGCCGACCAGGGCCATGCCGAAACTCGGATGGTCGATGTAGGCGTCGCCCGTGACGAGGATGACATCGCACGAATCCCAGCCCAGGGCGTCCATTTCGGCGCGGGACATGGGAAGAAAAGGCGCGGCGGGAGCGCGGCTAGACCGTTTCGGGACGGTCGCAAACAGGTTTGTTGGGGAGTTCATTGGGCGGTATTGTACCGGAAAACCTTCCGGAGCAACTTGCCTCCGCCCTTTTTCAAGGGCGATTGCAACGAAAAAACGTCTTATGTTTCAACAACTTGTGACGTTTGTGCCACATTTACAGGCAGCTGCCGGGGCTGGAGCAAGGCCCGCAAGCAGCGCGGCCTGGCTACTTAGATACCCATGTTTGACAGCATCCGGCCCAGCTCGCGCAGGGCGGGCTCCAGGCGCGGGTGTTCGGCGGCGAATTTGGCAGTGATTTCCTGGGTGCGCTCGGCCAGCCCGTAGGTGGTGGTGTCGGCCGGTTCGGCTGGCAGGTAAGCCGCCGGGTCGTGCGCCGTAGCGGACGCTTCGGCTTGCTCGGCAAGCGCATCCTCGCTGATGGCGGCCAGGGCAGCGGAAGCACGCTTGTCCAGCAGGGCCTGGATGTCGCCGTCGAGCTGCATCAGCAAGCCTTGCAGTTCTTCATCGACCTGATCCGTCTGCGCCAGGCTGGCATGCAGGGTTTTCAGGTGCGACTTCAGGTTCGCTGTGTCGTCGTTCAACATGTCATCCTCGTTAGTTGTCAAAAGTGGTCGCCAGATACAGTTCTTCCACCCTGGTCCGCGCCCATGGCGTCTTGCGCAGGAATTTCAGGCTCGACTTGATGCTCGGATCGCTGATGAAACAATTGATGTCGATCCGCTTGCCAAGCTCATCCCAGCCGTAATGCGCGACCAGCCGGGTCAACAGTGATTCTAAGGTAATACCGTGTAAGTCGTGAACACTCATTGCTGCGCTTGATCCTATGGGGGTGGGGGGGGGAAAGGCCATACCGTCCTTATACACCCAAATGGCGGCGTAATCCATCGCGCAGCGCGGCCAGCTTGAGCGTGCTGGGGACCGTGGCGCGTGCGCATTACTCGCGGAAAATGCGCACCTCGGCAGAGCGCCGCTGCGCGAGCTCCACCATGTGGACGGTGCCGCGCGCGCAGCCGGGCTTGCCGTAGTCCGCGTGGAAAGCCAGCACCAGGTCAATGCCGGTGTCGAGCATGCGTTGGTTCAGGCCACGCCAGGCTTCGCCGGGAAAGGCCAGCTGGTCGGCGCGGTTCTTTTGCATACGCTGCACGGTCAGGCCCAGTTCCGTGGCGACAGCCATCGCGCAGGCATCGGCGCCCGGGGTGTCGCCGGTGACGATCACGCTGTGCGGCGGCAGTGGCGACAATGCGCGCCGTATCGTGTCGGGGTTGTCCCAGGTGGTCGAACCCGTGACCAGCACGCGCAGGAAGGGCCGCTCAGACACAGGTAAAGTTAAACATGAGCTTCAAATCGAAGCGCTTGATCAGCTCGGTTGTCGACTTCCCGGTGGCAATCATCGGGTATGGTACTTCCGAAAGGCATCCCAGTCACAAATCGGCCGAGTCGGCTTGTGCGATCACCCCGCGCAGGAAATCGGCGTGGGGAGTCAGGGTTTCCAGCAGCCAGTCGACATGGTCGTCGAGCGGCAGGCTCCTATCCAGGGGCGAGGAGAGCAACCACAGATCGTGCTTGTTAAGGCGCTCTGAACGAGGATAGCGCGGCTGGCCAGCCAGACGCAGCATTGTCGGCACAAGGCCGGTGACCGCATTGATCTCGTCATGCAACTTGCCCGCCCCAAAGATGCGCAGCGCCGCGTCATATCGGAAGTAGCGCGAGGTATGGCGCTCCCATTTCTCCATGGCGCCGCGCTCCTGGCGCTTGTGGATACGGCTCAGTTTTCGCTTAAGCGACGCGCGCACATGGGCCATCGATGTTTCCTCGCAAAGGCAAGCTTATTTACGGAACAGCCATTCGCCGCTGGCCTGGCGCTGTACTTCGTGGCGCGACTTGCCCGACTCGCCGCTGCTGTCGGAGACGTACACCACTTCAAAGCGCAGGGCGTTCTTGGCCGGCATGTCCCAGCCATGGATGCGCACCACCGTGGCGCACTCGCCCTTGGTGTGGCGGCGCATGGTTGGCAGCGGGCCACCGATGTAATTGTTGTTCGGATAGGTCTTGCCCGGCGCCGCGTACACGTTGAGCGCGCTGGCGTCGTAACCACCGAGGCAGGAATTCGCCTTCAGGAACGGTGCAATGATCGGTGCCGCTTCCGCGACGGCCTGCTGCAGCGCCTTGTTGGTGGTTTTTACTTGCAGTTCCGCATCGATCTTGGCCGCTTGGGCATCGGTGATCGACGCCAGCTGCGGTCCTTTTGCCAGCGACGTCGCGGCTGCGCACAGCAGCAGGGGAAGAAGGAGCATGTTGGTATGGCGGCGCATAATACCTTTGTCGCAATGATGTTTTGATTGCATTATCTTAACATTAATCAAATCGAGAGAATGGCTGGGTCAACCATGGATGCGCAGCGATCAGCGACGACCCAGGCGCGCCAGCAAAGCCGCCACACCCCACCAGATGGCGGCCCAGAACAGCACCACGCAGACCCATCCCGGCACGGATGGCGCGCCCCAGCCGCCGGATGCGCCATTGCCGAACACCGGCAGCCTGAGCGCATCAAGGACGAACAAGGGGCCGTAGATGGTGGCGGCGATGGCCGCTCCCACAATGCTGGTACCGGCCCAGATCCAGGCGATCAAGGCATGGGCGGTCGCCAGGCCGACGAACAGCACAGTACGCCGTTGCATGATGTTCACTCGTCAGGATGGCTCAACCGGGCGCGGGCCCGAGCGGCTTGCTTGCGCTTCGGCGGCAACGGCCAGCCGTTCCAACAAACGCAACTGCGCGTCGAGGTGGGCGCTCTGCGACTCCAGCAGTGTGATCGTTCTGTTTTGTAGCGAACCCTTGCCACTCACCCGCTTGATAAAGAAAAGGAACACGCCAACCAGCAGCAGAATCGGCCCCCAGCTGTACAGATAGTCAAGCAGGACCGACATCGTTGACGGCTCGGGGTGCGCCTTGATCGCCACGGCCGAGACGACCCGAATTTCCTGCGACACGTATGCCTCTTTGGCGCGCGCGGCCAGCTCGCGAATACGGAACGCAATTTCACCCGACGCCGGCACGACAAGGCCATCGACAGGCCTCGTCACGGTATCGACGAGGACGTGGTTGGCGTCGAAGTATTTCACTTCCAGCATGACGTCGCTGGCGCCGTCGACGGACGCATTCTTCAGCGTTGCCAGGGACGTCACCATGCGCGGCTCATCCGACACGCTGAGCGAGGTATTGCTGATCGCCAGTTGGTCGACCCTGGCCGGGGAATCGTTGTGGTAACTACAGGCAAGCGCCGAAGACGAGAAGACCAACATGCAGGCCGACCCTACGATCAATTTTTTCATGGTACTTTGAGGTGAGATGTGTCTAGGGGATGAACAGTGCAGTTGACGGCCCTGGCCTGCGCCTTGGCCGCGCTATCTCCAGCGGCGGACAAAGCGTGCCGCATTGTTCCCAGGCTTGCGGATGGGTTCAGTCGTCAGCCGGCTGCGCAGTGCCGCGTGCCTGCGCTTCGGCAACCAGCGCCAGCCGCTCAAGCATGCGTGCATGCGTGCCGAGGTGGGCCGTCTGCGTTTGCATCAGCGCCAGGGCGGTGGTGGTCGCCGACTGCTTGCCGATCAGGCGTTTCATGAAATAGATCAAGAAGCCAAGCAAGGCCAGCAAGGGTAGCCAGGTGACCAGGAATGCCTGCATGAACGGGCTGAGCGCGGATTTTTCCAGGGGCGGACTGATCGCCTCGGCGGAGACCACGCGCACTTCCTGCGACACGTACGACGCCGCCGGTTTGTCGAGACGCTCGCGCATGCGGAACGCCACCTCGCCAGCCGCTGGCGCAATCACGTTGTCGACACAGCGCGTGAAGGTATCGACCAGCGCATGCTTGGCGTCGAAGTATTTCACCTCGAACATCACTTCCCTGACCCGGCCGGCGGACGCATTCTTCAGCGTACCGAGCGTGGTGGCGGTACGCCCATCCTCGGACAAGCTGAACGTCGCCTTCTGCACCGCCAGCTGCGTAAGCGGCACCGGGGTGCTGCCGTCGCGGCCGCAGGCGAACGCGCTTGCGGACATGGCCAGCAAGCACGCGGCGTGCGCGATCGGTTTTTTCATGGTGCTTCCAGGTGAGGTGTTTCAGGAAGGCGGACAGCGCAGCCGACGGGGCTGGCCTGCGCCTTGGCCACCGCCTCGCCCGCTGCAAAACAGCCCCATATCATCACGCCCAGCAAGTACCCCGCCGGCAGCAGGTGCACCGTGCCGTACAGGGTGGCGCGCCATCCACGCACGATGCGCCTGGGCGAAAACACCTTGGTGCCGGGGGCGGGAAACTGTCCGCTGCGCAGGCTGCGGTAACCGGGCACGCCCAACACCAGGCCCGCCAGCGCCGCAAACAGCAGCGGCAAGCCGACGAAGAGGCCGTAGTTCAGCACCACGATGCCATTGACGCCGCCGATGTCGCGGCACCCCGCCGTCGCGGCAAACGCCGCCAGCCAGGGAGAGAACCACAGCTTGGCCGCCAGCAGCAGCGCGAGCGCCGGGGGCAGGATGATCAGCGCGAGGCGCAGCCGCTCGGCGCGCGTGTATTGTTCTGCAAATTCAGGTGTTTCCAGCATGTTCCTTATCCTGTGGCGGGTTGGCCGGGCGGTACATGACGTCCGAGCGCAGCACATACTTGACGCCGCCGGCCAGCGCGGCGCCCTCGTGCCAGGTGTCGTGCACGAACAGCAGGGCCGACCCGGTCCTCGGCGTGACGCGAAATTCCTTGAAGACCGTGTCGCCGCCCTCGTAGCCCTGGTTCAGGTACACGAGGAAGGTCAGCTTGCTGCTCAATCCATCCTCGCTCCACGGGCCATCCTTGTGCATCTTGAAGCGCTGGCCCGCCGCATACTTGTAGAAGCGCAGTTCGCGCGGCAGCCCGAGCGCCGCCTGGCCGTCGAGTTCGGGCAGGCCGGCCGCCGCCAGGCGCTGCCACAGCAGGGCGATCCAGTCGGGCGCGTCGAACTGGGCGCGCTCGTTGTTGCGGATCATCGGCATCGGCCTGGCGCCTTGCGCGGTGCGGACCGCGGCCGCCGCGAAGCCGCGCGCTTCGGCCAGCGCGATCAGCGCGCCGCACTCGCGCACATCGAGAAAACCATCGATGGACCACACCGCCGGCGCATGGGTGACGGCCTGCATGGGGCTCGGCTTACCTCTTCTTGCGCGCAGCGCGTGGCGCCGGACGCGCGCACTTGTCGTCGAAGACCGAGGCCTCGACCAGAAAATCGCGCGCATCCGCATCCTTGGGCATGGACGTGCGCAAGGATGCGGCGATGGAACTCACTTCCGCATCCAGCGCGCTGGCGCCGCCGCAGCCGGCAACCCGGCGCTTGATGGTGGCGGCCAGCATGGCCGAGCGGCCGTGCTTGACCGAATTGGGCATGCTGACGCGCCGGATGGCCAGCACCTCCTCGTAGCGCAGCAAGGCCGCCGGGTTCTGGTCCTGATGCTCGTGCATGCTGCCGATATCGTTGATGATGGCGACCGTTTCCTCGGATTGCGCACCGAAGGTTTGCACGGCCTGCGGCAGCATCGCCTCGAACAGTTCCTGGGCGCGCTTGTGGCCGCGCTCCGCGCTGTAGCTCATCGCATGCGCGGCGCGCACTTCCAGCGTCACCGGGTCGGCCATGCCGAGCGTGGTGCCGTACACCGCGATGGCGCGCTCGTACCATTCGCGCCCGGTCCGGTTGTCATTCTCGCGCATGTAACTGCCGCCCAGGTTCACATAGCTCATGCCGACCTGGTAGCTGTCCTCGCCATGGACCTTGCGGCGCAGCTCCAGCGCCTCGGTCAACAGGCGGCGCTCGCCGGCCACGTCGCCCTTCAGGCCCAGCATGCGTCCGAGCGCGTCCGCCGCATCGGCTTCGAGCTGGGGGTTGGCGTTCTTGCGTGCCTGCGCCAGCACCTCGGCCATCTCGGCCTGGACGCTGCCGAATTCCTTCATCTGCATGCGCTGCTCGGCGCTGTCGAGCATGGCCTGGGCGGCCTGGTTCGATTCCTTGCCGTAGCCGGCCCGGCAGGCTTGCACGGCGGCGGCATAGCCGGTGCGGCTGGCCACCGGGTCGCCGCTGTCGCTGGCGCGCTGGGCGTCGAGCCCGTACGCGTGGCACAGCACTGCGGAAGCATCGTGCGTGCGGGTTTTCTCGGCGCGGGCACCGGCGATGGCTTGTTGCAGGGCCGCCGTCGAGGCGGGGGCCTTGCCTTCGTTATCCAGCGCCAGCGCATTGCAATACAGGCGCTGCGGCCCGAATTCGAGCGCGTCGGCATCGGTACAGCAATCGGCGCCGCTACAGCGCGGGCCGCCCTCGCCCGGCTCTTCGGTCAGTTGTACTTCGGGTGGGCGCACCGGTGCGGTGGTACAGGCAGCCAATCCAAGGGCGCACAACAGGACGGACGCGAGCGGGAGAAAGCGAGGTGTGAGCATAGAGGCAACGTTCGGAAAGAGGGACGTGCCTGATTATAGAGCATTGTCGCTATACCAATTTTTATCAAGGAAGCTGGGACGTACCGGCGCTTGCTTCAGGTGGCCGATGAGGCGCTCGACATGGCGCACCTCGTCGATGCCCAAAAAACCATAACGCTGCAAACAGTTCCCGCTCCTGGACATCACCTCCGATGCGGGTTCGAGCAGCAGGTCGCCGCTGTCGGCGCGCCCGCCGATGCAGTCGGCATGCACCAGGCCGGCCGGTGCGTAGGTACGCGTGACGAGCGGACCGCTGGCGTCGATCGTCAGGGCCCGTCCGCTGGTAATGGCATGCACCACGCTGAGCGCAGCCTTGCGCATCTTGAACGGCTGATACAGGTGGTAAATACCAATCGATAGAAACATCAACGGCACGCACAGCATCATCAATGGGGCGATGTCTCCCGGCCGATTGCTTGCCCACATTGCCGGGGCCAGAAACCCGGTGAGAACCAGGCTAAAGAGCGTCCACACGATAAAAAAGGATTGCTCCGCCAGACCTCTTTTCAGATAACTGCCAGGGATGGGCTGCGCGGCCCAGACCAGCCGTTCGTCCGGCGCCATTTCCGCGCGCAGCGCCTGGCGCAGCTTGTCCGGCAAAGGCCCGATATCGGGCGTGATGAGGCACTGCTGGAAGCTGGCATGCGGTGTGTTGGGCGCGAGCGGCAGCGTCTTCGCCAGCGCCGCGATGAGTCCATGCACGCGCCGCACCCCGCCAATGCCGAGCATGCCGTGGCGGTTCGTCGTATAGCTGTCACCGTCGTATTCGTGTTCGGTTTCCAGTATCAGGTCGCCCCAGCCGCCGGCATGCTCGGTGCGTTCGATTTGCTGCAACTGCACGGGACGATACGTCCTGATCGTTTCGGGATCGTCGCCGCCCAACAGGATGACGCGCTCGCTGGTGATGGCGTACACCACGAAGCGCGCCTGTTCCTTGAGATCGGAGGGCGAGCGCAATCCACGCACGCCAATCAGCAGAAACGGCACGCCGATCAGCGGCAGGAAATCGAAGTCGAGGCCGTAGATGATGAGCGTACGGGCGAGGCCGCCGACAATCCACAGCAGCCCGCAGACCACCATCGCTGCAAACACCACACGGACCTGGTATGCCTCCCGCTTCATATAGTGCCGGGCGATCGGCTGGCCGACCCAGACCAGGCGCTCGTCCGGTGTCAAGGCCGCTTGCAGGCGCTGTTGCAGGTGTTTTGACAGTACCGCGATATCGGTCAATCTGGCTCCATGAAGGAAATCGGTGCCGCCATTATCGCGCATCGCCGCATGCGGCCGCCAAAGTGCCGGGGACGAAAAAAATGCCGTCCTGGGCGAACGGCATTTTTGAGAAGTCCAGGCCGGCTTACCTGGCGTTCAGCCCGCGCCGTTCCAGCAGCGGTTCGATGGTCGCATCGCGGCCGCGGAAGTTGCGGTACATCTGCATGGCATCGAGCGTGCCGCCTTTCGACAGCAGCGTCTTGCGGAAGTGATCGCCATTCTTGCGCGACAAGCCGCCGTTTTCCTTGAACCATTCGACGGTATCGGCATCCAGCTTTTCACTCCACAGGTAACCATAGTAGCCGGCCGAATAGCCGCCCGAGAACACGTGCGAGAAGTAGGTGGAGCGGTAGCGTGGGGGCACCGGCGCGAAATCGACGCCGGCGTCCTTCATCGCGGCCGCTTCAAAGGCCAGCACGTCGGTCGGGATGTGGACCGCATCCAGCTGGTGCCAGCGCTGGTCGAGAATGGACGAAGCCAGGTTCTCGGTGGTGCGGTAGCCTTCGTTGAACTGCTTCGACCCGATCACCTTGTCGAGCAATTCCTTTGGCATCGGCTCGCCGGTCTTGTAGTGTTTGGCGTAGTTGCCGAGCACTTCGGGCCAGAGCGACCACATTTCGTTGACCTGCGAAGGGAATTCGACATAGTCGCGCGGCACGGCGGTGCCGGCAAAGCGCGGATAGCTCACGTCCGAAAACATGCTGTGCAGCGCATGACCGAATTCGTGGAACAGGGTGCGCAGTTCGTCGTAGGTCAGCAAGGTCGGTTCGCCAGCGGCCGGCTTGGGGATGTTCAGGTGGTTGCCGATGACCGGGCGCGTACCCATCAGGTGCGACTGCGGCACGTAGGCATTGGCCCAGGCGCCGCCGCGCTTGTTCGCACGCGCGTACAGATCGGCCACGAAGATCGCCAGCGGCTTGCCGTCGGCATCGATCACGTCGAACACACGCATGTCGGGGTCGTACACCGGCAAGTCCTTGCGCTCCTTGAAGGTGAGCCCATACAGCTGACCTGCGGCATAGAACACGCCCTTGGTCAGCACATTATTCAGTTCAAAATACGGACGCAGCTGGCTCTGGTCGAAATTGAAGCGCTGCGCGCGTACCTTGTCGCTGTAGAAGGCCCAGTCGTGGGCGGCCAGCTGGAAGCCGCCCTTGCCGGCGTCGATCATGGCCTGGATGTCGGCCGCTTCCTTGCGCGCATTGGCCACCGCCGGCTTGACCAGCTCGGCCAGCAGCTTGTTGACGCTGCCGGTATCTTTGGCGGTCTGGTCGTCCAGCACGTAGGCGGCATGGTTCGGATAGCCGAGCAGGGCGGCGCGCTCGGCGCGCAGTGTGGCCAGGCGCAGCACCACGCCGGTATTGTCGAACTTGCCGCCGTGGCTGCCGCGCCCCATGGACGCTTCCTGCAGGCGCTGGCGCACGGCGCGATTGGTCAGCACCGCCATGGCGGCCTGGCCCGTGGTGTTGGTCACCGCGAGCATGAACTTGCCTTCCAGGCCATTCTGGCTGGCATTTGCGGCCGCCGCATCGATGGCCGCTTCCGGCATGCCATCGAGTTCCGCGCGGCTGTCGACCACCAGCGCGGCCGCCTTGGCCTCGCCCTGCACGTTCTGGCTGAAGGTGGCTTGCAAGGTCGCCAGTTCGGCGTTGTAGGCCTTGAGCTTGCGCTTGTCGGCCGCGTTCAGCCTGGCGCCGGCACGGATGAAATCCTTGTGATAGCGCTCCAGCAGGAACGCCGCTTCGGCGTCGAGCCCGAGCTTGTCGCGCTTGGCGTACAGCGTTTCGATGCGCTCGAACAGTTTCTGGTTCAGGCTGATGGCGTCGCGGTGCGCCGCCGCCTTCGGCGCCAGGGTGAGCTCAAGGGCCTTGATCGCGTCGTTGCTGTTGCCGGCCCCTAAAATGGAGAAGGCCCCGCTGACGCGGTCGAGCAGCGTGCCGGAACGTTCCATGGCCACGATGGTGTTCTCGAACGTGGCCGGCTTGCGGTGATTGGCGATGGCGTTGACCTCGGCGGCCTCGCGGCGCATGCCTTCGGCAAAGGCCGGGGCGAAATGCTCGATCCGGATCTTGTCGAAGACCGGGTAGTTGAAGGGCAAGGTGCTGGCTTTGGCAAGCGGGTTGGACGCGGCCAGCGCGGCGCTGGCCGGCGCGCTGAAGGCGAAGCTGGACACGGCCAGGCTGGCCGCGATGATCATCAGTTGGGGACGGGTCATGGTGGTGTGCGAATCGAGGAGGGGAAGGGATGGTGCGGCGCCGTCGTTCCGGCGCCAGGACGGCGCGGAACGACGGTGTGACGGTGACGGCACTGGCTTGGCCAGCGCGGCCTGGTCTTAGTTGACGGTCAGGCCGCGGCGGTTCAGCAAGGGCTCGATCTTCGGAGCGCGGCCGCGGAAATGACGGAACAGGTCGAGTGCGTCGACCGTGCCGCCGCGCGAGAGCAAGGTGTTGCGGAAATGGTCGCCATTCTTGCGCAGCAAGCCGCCATTTTCCTTGAACCATTCAACCGTGTCGGCGTCCAGCTTTTCGCTCCACAGGTAGGAGTAGTAACCGGCCGAGTAACCGCCCGAGAAACTATGCGAGAAGTAGGTGGTGCGGTAGCGCGGCGGCACCGGCCCGAAATCGACACCGGCGTCTTTCAGCGCGGCCGCTTCAAAGCCGAGCACGTCGGTCGGAACCTGCGCCGCGCTCAACTGGTGCCAGCGCTGGTCCACCAGCGAGGCCGCCAGGTATTCGGTGGTCAGGAAACCCTGGTTGAATTTCTTCGCTTCGATGAACTTGCCCAGCAATTCCTTGGGCATCGCTTCGCCGGTCTTGTAGTGCTTGGCGTAGTTGGCCAGCACTTCCGGATCGATCATCCACATCTCGTTCACTTGCGAAGGATACTCGACGAAGTCGCTCGGCACGTTGGTACCGGAGAAACGCGGATATTTCACGTTCGAGAACATGCCGTGCAGCGCGTGGCCGAATTCGTGGAAGGCGGTCTTGACTTCATCGACCGTCAGCAAGGTCGGCTCGCCGGCCGGCGGCTTGGGAATATTGAGGTGGTTGGCAATCACCGGATGCGTGCCCAACAGGCCCGACTGCGGCACATAGGCATTCATCCATGCGCCACCCTGCTTGTTGCTGCGCGCGTACATATCGGCCAGGAAGATGGCCAGCTGCTTGCCGTCGGCATCGAACACGTCGAACACGCGCACGTCCGGGTTATACACCGGCAAGTCCTTGCGTTCCTTGAAGGTCAGGCCGTACAGCTTGCCGGCGGCGAAGAACACGCCGTTGACCAGCACGTTGTCGAGCTCGAAATACGGCTTGAGCTGGTTCTCGTCGAAGTTGAAGCGCTGGGCCCGCACCTTGTCGCTGTACATGGCCCAGTCGGCCGCGCCGACCTTGAAACCGCCTTTTTCAGCATCGATGACTTTCTGGATATCGTCGGCTTCCTTGCGCGCATTGTTCACGGCAGGCTTGGCCAGTTCGGCCAGCAAGGTGTTGACCACGCCGGTGGTCTTGGCGGTCTGGTCTTCCAGCGAATAGTCGGCGTAGGTCGGGTAGCCGAGCAGGGCGGCGCGTTCGGCGCGCAGGCGGGCCAGCTTGACCACCACCTGGCGGTTGTCGAATTTGCCGCCATGGCTGCCACGCGCCAGCGACGCGGCCATCAGGCGCTCGCGCACCGCGCGGTTGGTCAGCACCGCCAGCGGCGGCTGGCCGCTGGTGTTGACCAGCGCGACCAGGAACTTGCCTTTCAGGCCGCGCTTCTTGGCCGCCTCGGCCGCCCCATTGATGTGCGCATCGCTCATGCCGGCCAGTTCCTCACGGGTATCGACGATCAGCGCCGAGGCGTTGATTTCCGCCAGCAGGTTCTGGGTGAATTTGGTCTGCAGGCTGGCGATTTCGCCGTTGAATTTTTTCAGCTTGTTCTTCTCGGCCGTCGACAACTGGGCGCCGGCGCGCACGAAATCCTTGTGATAGCGCTCCAGCAGGTAGGCCGATTCCGCATCGAGGCCCAGCTCGGCGCGCTTGTCGTACAGCGCCTTGACGCGCTGGTACAGCTTGGCGTTGAGGAAGATCGCGTCGTTATGCGCGGCCATTTTCGGCGACATGGCGCTGTCGATGGCGTCCAGCGCCGGATTGGTGTTGGCGCCCTGCAGGGCGGCGAAGACGGTGGCCACGCGCGTGAGCAACTGGCCCGAACGCTCCATCGCCACCACGGTGTTCTCGAAGCTCGCTGCCTCGGCATGGTTGGCGATGGCATCGATCTCGCGCAACTGCGCGCGCATGCCGGCCTCGTAGGCGGGGCGGAAATGATGATCCTTGATCTTGTCGAAGGCCGGGTATTGGAACGGCAAGGTGCTGGGCTCGGCAAACGGATTCGATGCGGCCAGTGCGCCAGCGGGAGCGGCTGGGGCGGCAAAGGCGGTGGTGGCCAGCGCCAGGCTGGCGGCGACGATAAGCATGTGGGGACGGGTCATGGCATCTTTCACGAGCGCTAATGGAAGCTGCCGACGGATAGCCGGCAGCGCATGAGCGCACGATCATAGCAGCATGCTCACAGGCCTGTCATCCGTGAAGATGTATGCATATGCCGGTATGGGCGCAGGTATGGACGCGCCAAGC
>NZ_JAQOZV010000149.1:0-2068 GCF_030348125.1 Massilia sp. DJPM01 | reverse complement strand
GGACGCGCTGATCCGGCTTGCCAAGGTGCTGCATGTGCGGCTCGACGACCTGGTGTTCGGGGAGAACGAGCGCGGACCCGGCGAGGATCTGGCGCTGCAGTTCGAGGCGGTGAGCCAGTTCACAGAGGATGAGAAGCAAACCGTGCGCGAGCTGCTGGAGGGGATGATTCTGAAGCACGAGGCAAGACGCTGGGATGCGTCGCGGGCGGCGGCAGTTGAGGCCAAGGCGCCGGCAGCCGGCGTCAAGCGGCCGGTGCGCGCAGCAGGACGATAGCGTTCTTCTTTAGCAGCTAAAAATTAAGAGCCGTACCTGGCCCCGCGCTCTTGCAAGCAGCGGGTTGGGTACGGCTTTTTTTGTTAATAAAGAAGAACTTGGGAACAGTCGATCCAGCTACGTATCAGTCCGTGTCCGTTTGTCAGACCTGGCCCAAGCCTTTCGTATTTGTTTGTCTAACCTGACTCTGCGGCCCCTAATTCAACCTTTTGCCGAGGATGCCATTACGCGTCGCAGACTATTGAGGTCTGAACGATTTCTACAAGTTGCAAGAAGATGCCCTTCGCTATCTGGCCTAGTAATAACAAAACTCAATGTCGGGGAAGCATCTTCCAAAGTTATTTTCACCGGCACCCCAAGCTGCGCCAATCGGTATATCCAAACCGCTTCTGACGGCCAAGGAGCCGGCGTAATATCTAATTGCATTGTATCCGCATTACCGAGAGACTCAGGCACATGCACCATCGCTGGAAGGACGAACGCGGTTGTGGTAGTTTTTATGTCCACGCCAACAATTTTTAAGGCAAGAAAGATACTTCCCACAATGGCAATAGCAATGGCAATAATAAGGATTCTTCTTTTCATTGATTCTTTCGAATACTGTCCTAATGCATATGTTGGAGGAGGATTATTTAAGTTTGGCAATCTAATAACCACCTGCGTTTTTGGAGCAATCGCAGCGACGAATGGTTGGGTTTTGACCGGGTCTAAAACCCCAATCGTTCCAAGTTACAGTCCCAGTACTGCTATTTGCGGATACCGTGTACGGACGGCCTTTATACCGCACAACCACACCGGTGTGCCCGGTATATCCTTGTCCAGAGTGAGGTATTCCGACAATATCGCCATCGTTAATACTCCCATCGGTGACCACAGGCCAGCCAGGGATGTTTTGATTCACGTCGCCCATTTCACCTGCGGTTGCTGGCCTTCCATTAACCATTGGCGGTGGGGTACCTGACTCCTTAGCAGATTTGTTGTTAAACAAATTACACTTGAACTCAGTGAACCAACCCGGGCCACCTTTCCACCCCGGCTTTCCCCAACCCCACTCACCGATATGCGACTTTGCAGCTTTTGCGAGTGCCGCGTTCGACGCATAAGGCCGGTCACCGGGACCATATGGGCCCATGCTCGGATTGTCTAAACCTCGTGGATCTGCATAAAGAAGAGGGTTACCCAAGACATAGCCATATGTATTGATCCCGCCTTCGAGCCCGATCGGATCGCTCTGCACATACCGCCCCATTTGCGGATCGTAATCCCTATGGTAGTTGTAAAACAGGTTCGTGTTGCGATCGTAGTACTGCCCTGGCATTCGCATATTGAACGTAAACGCACCCACGCCGCTTGGATTTTCGTTCGGTGGAGTCAGCCCGAACGGGTCACCATTCTCCCAGCGCCAGACAATCTTGTTGTCGAGCGGGCGCGTAATCATCCGCGGCGTTCCCAAATGATCCGGATGGATATGGAACACGTTAACCGCCGTGCTTTGGGTGGGTGCTGTTCCCGTCACTGTCTGCGTCAGCACCGCCACCGGCAGGTTGCCCAGGTACACCGTCTCGCGTGTCACCTTGCCGTTGAGATAGCTGTACTCACCTACCAACTGTCCTTGTTCGTCATAGAGGAATATACCACCACCGTTAGTCTGGAATACACGCTGATCCAAGCCGTTGAACAGCTGGTGGGCCGTGACAGCACCATTCTGGAGACGGTATGGCCGAGCCCGTCCGCTATAAGTGACGACGAGCGTGCCATCGGTCGTCAGATTACCGGCGCCGTCGTAGGTATTCG
>NZ_JAQOZV010000148.1:0-2074 GCF_030348125.1 Massilia sp. DJPM01 | reverse complement strand
CGTCTCGTCGGTGTCTGTTACAGGACCGCCTGGCGCCTTAACAGGGCGTTGAAAAAGGACTGCAATCCTTCGGATTCCGTCGCTCAAAACGCGAAATATTCGGACGGGAGCCCGCATTCTGCCTAAAAACTGGTTTCTAGCTGGTTTTTAGACCGTTTTTTGGGCTTTTCATGGCTTTCCGCCCACTCTGGACGGACCTATCCCACCACCGCCGACAAACGCCAGCCAAAGATGCTCGCCATGCGGGTCAGGTTGTAAGCGGCGAAGGTGAACGTGGTCTGCGCGCGCACCTTGGCCAGGCCGACGAAGCGCGCCTTGCGCAGCCCGCCGATGGTTTTGCTCCAGCCGAAGATCTCCTCGACCAGCTTGCGTTTCTTGATACTGACCGTGTAGCCAGCGTGGCGCGTGGTGCGGCCATCAATGGCGCTGTGTTTTTTCTGTGCCACGTGCGACGTCACGCCTTGGTCGCGCAACTGCTTGACGAATTCGGCGGCGTCGTAGCCCTTGTCGGCGCCCAGTGTCGCGCCGGCCTTCTTGATGCTGCGCGCGGCCATGATGAGTGCCGCGTCACGTTCTGCGGTGCCGCTCGCCAGTGTGGTGGTGGCATCGACGACCAGGCCGTTACGGTTCTCCATCAGCGCGTGGCCCAGATAGCACAGCCTGGACTTGTCGCCGTCGCCTTTCTTGTACAGCCGCGCGTCTGGATCGGTCGTCGATTGATGTGTCTCATTGGAGCGTTTCTCTCCCTTGAAGTCGACCGTGGCGTTGCGTCCCTCGTCGCTCGGCGGAGCCCCGCTGCCATCCTTCTTGGTGAAGCTCTTGACTGAGGCCCACGCCTCGATCATGGTGCCATCGACAGTGAAATGCTCGTCCGAAATCAGGCTTTGCCATTCGGCGATACGCAGCACCTGGGCAAAGAAGCGCTGCGTTATCGCCTCGCTGAACAAGCGATCACGGTTGGCACTGAAGGTCGAGTGGTTCCACACGGGCTCGTCGAGGTTCATGCCGACGAACCAGCGGTACAGCAGATTGTATTCAACGTGCTGTACCAGTTGCCGTTCTGAGCGGATTGAGAACAGCGTCTGGATCAGGCTGGCACGCAACAAGCGCTCGGGAGCGATGGAAGGGCGGCCGCGGCGCGAATACAGTGCCTGGAAATCTTCGTCCATGTTGACTAAGATGCCGTCGACCAGCACGCGCAGCTTGCGCAGTGGATGCGCATCGGGGATGCGTTCCTCCAGCGTGCGGTAACTGTACAGCGAGTGCTGGGTGACGTCGGTCTTGCGCATGATGGCGGTCGAAAGTGGGATTGATCGAACAACGTTTACCGGCTCGGGTCGGTTGACGGGCACGGCGATTAAATCAACACCCTGTTAACTATGGCTACAACGGCGCGGGCCAGGTCAGCAGTATCACACTGAACCCGGTGAAAGCCGGCGGTACTGGCACGAGCACCGATAGCATTGTTTTGCTGAACAATATCACCTACGCACCGTTTGGCGGCACCACCGGCTGGACATGGGGCAATAGCGTTCCAGCAAATCAGTACGCGCACGTGCGTACCTACGACCTTGATGGCCGGATCAGCAGCTACAGCATGGGAAGCCCTTCGGCCAACGGCGTGGTACGCACGGTCAATTACGATGCCGCCAGCCGCATCAAGGAATACACCCATGCCGGCACAGGAACGGTGCCCAGCCCTGCCAGCCTGAACCAGACCTTCGGCTATGACGATCTGGATCGCCTGACCAGCTACAGCGGCAACGGCTCCAACCAGACCTACGCCTACGATGCCAGCGGTAACCGCATCAAGGCTGGGTTCGGAGCGAATAGCTATACAACTACTACCGGGATTATGATCCGCAGACCGGTCGTTATATACAGTCCGATCCGATCGGCCTCGATGGCGGTATAAACACCTACGGCTACGTTGGGGGCAATCCAATCTCTTACGTTGACCCCGAAGGATTGCAGGTAGTTGCTCCATTGCCAGGACCGGCCGGGGTGGTTCTTGTAATGGGCGCACTGTGGGCTCAGCAAAAGCAAGCGGCGGATGCGCAGCGAGCGAATGAAC
>NZ_JAQOZV010000147.1:0-2116 GCF_030348125.1 Massilia sp. DJPM01 | reverse complement strand
ATTCGCAAGTGAGCGCGGTTTACACATCGCGGCCTTCTACATCGAAAATGAATCTGGCGCATCCCTGTGTCGCCCCGCGCTGTTCGAGCTGATCGCTGACGCAACCGCAGGCGACATTCTGCTGATCGAGCAGGTAGACCGCCTGAGCCGCTTGAATGAGTCGGACTGGAACGCCCTCAAACAGGCCCTGAGCGCCAAGCAGATTAAGGTAGTAGCTCTCGACCTGCCTACCTCTTGGATGATGGCAGCGCCCGCTGACGACTTCACAACGAGGATGTTTTCTGCCATCAACGGCATGATGCTTGACATGCTGGCCGCGATTAGTCGAAAAGATTACACAACTCGCCGTGAGCGCGCGGCCCAAGGTGTACTGAAAGCAAAGGCTGCGGGCAAATATCAAGGACGAGTCGAAGACACCCAGCGCAACCAGTTGATTCAACGGCATCTCAAAGCAGGACAGTCGAGCTGGATCGAGATCATGGAACTTGTCGGCTGTAGTCGTGGTACGGTTGCCAAACAGGCTGCGCTCTTGAAGGCTGCGGAAATGGCATGAATTCTGCTGTTCATCTGCGACCTCGCATACCGTTCGCCAAAAGCGTGGCCGACCTAGGCAGAGCACCAGCTTGGCGTTGTTTATGTGTCATCTCAGGTTGTTCCGCTCTAACCACTTCCGCAGTGAAGCATAGTGAATGGCTGTCAGGCCCGTTAAACGGGCCGTCAGACGTCGATGGCGCTTGCGCCACTTGTAGGGCTGTCGAACAGGGATCATGGCCTCTGGGGTGCCTCCAAGCACTTCTAAGATCTTGTGTCGAGCCAAGCGAGCGCGGTCCGTCGCAGTAGCCGCCAGTGTGGAGCGATACCGCAGGCCAAGACAGTGGCGGCAGGCCACCTCGTTGCCCGACCAGTACAAGGATTGGAAATTCCCCTCGTGCGCGCGAGGGCACTTCAGGAGGGGGCGTACCCGTCCTTTTAGGCATGGTATGGCCATAATATCGACGTGGTACGTTGCGCCACCCAAGAAGGCTGTCAGACGGTCTGGGCAGAGCATTATCACGCCGGTTGTTGTGCCGTCGCCGACTGCCAGTAGGGATTGCCCCGTGCTGGTCGCGACAGACGTCAACTTCGCCAGGTTGATCTCGAACTTATCTTCGAGGACTGGAACTCGGAAATTTTTCATTGCTTTTCTGCTCCCTGTACCGAAATAAAAATCAAAGTGCCCGCTGCACCCCACTTTGCTGGGGAGCAGCAGGCAGCGCATACGTACGTTGTTACGACGAGATCGGCATCACCGGGTGCCAGTCGCGTTGAATTTTGCCGATCTGGACGGTGAGATGTTGAGTGATATCGCCGAAGGAGGCATCGAAGCGCGTCCACAAGGCGCTTTCTTCGTAGAGCGGGAAAGGGAACACCGTCGACTGATCCAGGCACTTCTTGCGCTGTTTGAACATGGCGAAGATGGCAGTTCCCAAATCGAAGTGGTCAAGTCCACTGACATCTGCGTATGTCAAATTGCGCAAGCCTGGGTCCGCTTTCACGGCAACGACGCCATAGACGTGCTGGAACTCCGTGATGAAGCTGAGGGCTTGGCGTGGGGTGAGGTGGGTGCGATTAACAAACATGTGTGGGTCCTATCTTGTAAGGGTGATGTCTCTAAAAGCGCAACCAAAAACAACTTGTCTTGCGGGCTGAAACCCAGTCTGGAGGCGGCTTTCAAGAGAATTCAATATAAAGAGATACCCCCCCCCCTTTCATACTATTTCTTTCTCAAAGTACGGAAGGACAGGGGCTTG
The DNA here is from genome assembly GCF_030348125.1 of Massilia sp. DJPM01. Taxonomy (NCBI): domain Bacteria; kingdom Pseudomonadati; phylum Pseudomonadota; class Betaproteobacteria; order Burkholderiales; family Oxalobacteraceae; genus Massilia; species Massilia sp. DJPM01. Next base: position 326 of record NZ_JAQOZV010000147.1, on the reverse strand, counting down.
TTTCGTTGATTTTATTGCGGTTGGTCGCCAAACTCCGCTGCGACATAGGCCACGCGTTTTTTACCGCGCCCGGATGGCGGGAGGAAGTCAACCTTTTGGAATCCACGATCACCGATGAGGTTCTTGAAGACCTGCTGTCGCATGCGTTCGTCGGCTTCTTTGAAGCGCGCGGTCTTGCGCGCCAAGTCTGCCTCTGTCAGGCCGTTGGGACCTGCTGCATTGATAAACCTTGCAACATCATTGCAGAGCGCTCCGAACGGGCTGTCAGCGATGTGGTTCATCAGGTCACTCAGCGAACGATCCGCCCAGTACGTAACGTAATCAAC
>NZ_JAQOZV010000146.1:0-2210 GCF_030348125.1 Massilia sp. DJPM01 | reverse complement strand
CTTTGCGGAATGCGGCTTTATGTTGCAATGCCGAAGGCATTCACCCCGGAAACGGCTGTGCCTTGCGTATCAACTGGCTTCCGGCGCAGCGCGGCCCTTGAGGAATTTTGTCAAGCAACCAAGCAAGTCACGGACTCACCCACCGCCAAGGTGTCGCGCAGGTGATCATTGCCGATCTGGCGAGCGATGACATCCTCAAAGCAGTACGTCCTTACTGAGAGCCTTGCTTGCAATGGGCGTGTTTGGTCCCACAAGACCATGAAGGTGAACTGATCGTTTTGGGGATCACTGTCCACGGAACAGCGTGGCCCCGAGCTTTTCTCGACCTTCATCGAGAACGAATTTCTCAGTCGGGGTCTTGCTCGAAGTTCGGCTGCCCTGGCATCTGTCATGGTGAAGTCGAACTCTTCCGACTCTTCTTCCGGGAACATTTCGCGCATCGTTTGACCCTCATCGAATGGACCATCGCATTCGATCAAGCTAACCTTCACTGACTGTCCCGGCATGAGAAGCTTATCGCTGACCCAAATCCGATGCCCGTTCACCCCGTCACCATATGTGCCGCCGTGGACCTCCAGTCCCGCCGGGGCTTCCTCGTGAAGGGAACTGCCGACGCTTACGTGAAGCAGATGCATGCCATCCAAATTCACAGTCACCAGACCTACTCCGTCAACTTCGATTCTTAAGGCTGCCATTCCAATGTCCTAGTCTGATGAAGGCACCATTGTCGCTCATTAGTCCAGTGAAATCGGTAAGCACTCGGCCTGCTGCCGGCGCGGTTCGGACCGGTCCGTGCGCATTATCGGCCTGGCCGGGGTTTCAAAGGCCTCCCTTTGGCACCAATATGAGGACAGAACCCGTAGGGTTTTTGTAATCATATTTGTCGTGCCTATGCCACGGCGCTTCCCGCAGACCGACGGTTGCATTGTGGTTGCACGCGGTTGCTTATGGTTGCAGCGCGGTGGCACCTGGTTGCATGGGGTTGCAAATCGGTTGCATGGGGCGTTGTTACCAAATATATAGGAATCGCCAGTTTGCGTTACCGAACATATTAAGATTCCTATGTTCTCGTGGCCGCGGATGGGGCGCATCAACGCGCATCAACGGGGCGCGAATCCCTTATCGGCCAGCGCCTTGCGCACCGTCTCCCCGGCGTCGACCATCTCGCATGCCTCCTGCTTGTCGATGGCCAGCGACAGGTAATCGCTGTACCCAACACGCTTGAGGAACTGGGCGAGCGCCATCGCCAGGTCGTCCGGCAGCTCCACTTCGATGATGGTCATGGCGTCCCTCGCTATGGTGGTCAATCCGGCTGATGCATCGCTTCGGCATCGAGGGCGTCCAGGAGCGCGGCGCGCACGCCGACACCGCTTACCCCTACCGTGCCGCCGTGCGCAGCGCCACGGGCCTGCAATCGCGCCGGGTGGGTCGCCTCATGCACTTCCTTGAGCTTCATGATCGCCACCCGTGTATAAACTTCGGTGGTGGTCAGTTCGGCGTGCCCCAGCAGCGCCTGGATGAACCTGATGTCCGCACCGTTCTCTAGCATGTGTGTAGCGCAGGCATGGCGGAACAGGTGGCAGGAACTATTCAACGGGCCGGACGCCTGCACCCGCTCAAGGTTGGCGCGGTCAATGGTTTTCTTGGCAATGCCCGACATCTGCTTGGCGCTCACGCGTTCGTGATGCTTCGACAGGAACAGCGTTGCGTCGCTGTCGTCGTCAAGGTAGCGCGGGCGTACTTCCTGCACATACCGGGCAATCCAGGCCAAGGCCCGCTCGCCGATCGGCACCATGCGGTCCTTCTTGCCTTTGCCCAGCCGCACCAGCACCGTGCCGCGCTCGGCGTCGATGTCATTGAGGTCAAGGCCGACCAGCTCGGCGCGGCGCATGCCGGTGCTGTACAGCGCTTCCAGCATGGCCCGGTCCCGGATCCCGAAACCCGACGGATCGTCAATGTCGGCCGCGTTCAGTACCTGGGCAATTTCGGCGACGGTCAGCACGTGGCGCGGCAAGCGATTCTCCTGCTTTGGTAGCTCCATTTCGCTGGCCGGGTTGAACAGCAGGTGATGGCTTTTCGCCATCCACTTGAAGAACATACGCACCGTGATCAGGCGCTTGCTCTGGGTCTGGCGCGACAGTGGCGCACCGTCGGCTTTGCGCCGGTAGGCAAAGATGTATTGCCGATAGCGCTCCAGCATCGCCCGTGTC
>NZ_JAQOZV010000145.1:0-2270 GCF_030348125.1 Massilia sp. DJPM01 | reverse complement strand
TGCTGCACCAGTACCAGCGGCCGCTGAAAAGCGCCACCGTGGCCGGCCAGGACATTGATTACATCGAGGTGACGCTCGACGACATCGAGGCCGCCAACCGGCTGGCGCACGAGGTGCTGGGGCGCAGCCTGGACGAGCTGCCGCCGCAGACGCGGCGCGTGCTGGCTGCATTGCACGGCTGGGTCGAGGGCGTGACCCTTGAGCGCCAGGTGCGCCGTGCCGACGTGCGCTTCACGCGCAGCGACGTGCGGCGGGTATCGAGCCTGTCGGACACGCAGTGCTGTATCCACGTCGAGCGCCTGGTCGCACTCGAATACGTGCTGGTGCATCGCGGCACGCGCGGCCAGTCGTTCGAATACGAGCTGCTTTACGATGGCTCGGGCGGCAGCGGCGCGCCGTTCGTGGCGGGGCTGATCGAGGTCGACGCCCTCAGAAGCAAGGCTACGACGGCGAGTTCACGGGGGAGACTGGGCCAGTTCACGGGGCCATCCCGGCCCCATCACGGGGGCGATCCGGCGCCGTTACGGAGCGGTGAATGTGGCGGCGAGCCAGCGGCCAGCGGGGCTGCTGCCGAATCGCCCGGCGCGGATCGGAAAACGCACCCCCTGAGCGCCGCAAGCGAAGTCGTGCCGTACCCGCATGGTTCTTTAGCCGCCGCGGCGGTATCGGCGGGCTAGCCATGGCACGCAAGGGCGAACTGGGGATTCGCCAGAAACAGCGCAAGCTGCGCGTCAAGCCCGCGCAAGCGGTGCGCGAGCGCGCGCCTGATCCGGCGGCGGGCAACCTGCTGCGCTCCTACCAGAACGCGTTCCTGGAGTGGACCGTGACGAGCGGGCTGTCCGAGTCGACCGCGTCGATCCGCCGGCGCGCGCTGGATGGCTTCATCCTGTGGTGCGACGAGCGCGGACTGGATCGGCCGCAGGACATCACGCGCCCGATCCTGCAGCGCTACCAGGGCCACCTGTACCACTACCGCAAAGCCGACGGAGCGCCGCTGTCGTTCAACACCCAGGCCACGCGGCTGATGCCGATCGTGGCCTTCTTCAAGTGGTGCGCGCGCGAGAACCATATCCTGTACAACCCCGCCTCGGACCTGGTGCTGCCGAAGCCGTCGCGCCAGTTGCCGCGCCACCTGATGAGCGTGGCCGAGATCGAGTCGGTGCTGAACCAGGCGGATATCGGCACGCCGTCGGGGGTGCGTAACCGCGCCATGCTGGAGACCTTGTACAGCACCGGCATCCGGCGGGCCGAAATGATCGGCTTGAGCCTTTACGACGTCGACACCGAGCGTGGAACCTTGATGGTGCGGCAGGGGAAGGGGCGGCGCGACCGCCTGGTTCCCATCGGCGCGCGCGCCTGCGCGTGGGTGGTGCGCTACGTGCGGGAAGTGCGGCCGCAGTTGGCCCTGACCTTGGACCAGCGCACGCTGTTCGTGACCGACTACGGCGAGGCGTTCGAGAAGAACCGGCTGTCGGACATGGTCAAGCTGCACATGCGCCATGCCGGCTTTGCGAGCGGCGGCTGCCATGCGTTCCGCCATGCGATGGCCACCCACATGCTGGAGAACGGGGCGGATATCCGCTTCATCCAGGCCATCCTGGGCCACTCGGAGCTGTCTACCACGCAGATTTATACGCACGTCGCCATCGGCAAATTGAAGGCGGTGCATGCGCTGACCCATCCGGCCCGCCTGGAGCGCGCCGGCGGCGATGGCGGCGCGGCGGCGGATGCGGATGCGGACGAGGATGCGAAAGCGCTCCTGGATGCCCTGGACGCGGAACAGGACACATCGGACTAACCATCAACTGCATCGAGGGAGGCATCATGACGATCATCGAAGTGGAACTGCCGGACGATCTGGCCATCGCGCTGGCCGAGTTCCTCAAACGCGTGGGATACGACGACTACCGCACGCTTGCGGTGGACCAGCAGCAGGCCTACGAGATGCGGGACGCCGGCGAGAAGGTACGTGCTGCGCTGGCGGACAAAGGATACGCGCCGCGCTGATTGATACCGATCCGTTGAGTCTGCTTCATGGCGGGCTCTGCTGTAGACAATCTGATCAGTCGCTGCGCGATACCGCCAGCCGCGCGCGGACACCAACAGCCACGCTGTGGATCGAGTCAGGCCAACGACGCGCGCTCCTGCGCCTTCCAGGCACAGTCGCTTGCCGCCGCGCCCCGCCGTCAGCCAGGAAACCACCACGCAAGAGCACAGCCCCTCCGGGGTGAATGCCTGCGGCATTCAACATAACGCGGCATTCCGCAAAG
>NZ_JAQOZV010000144.1:0-2337 GCF_030348125.1 Massilia sp. DJPM01 | reverse complement strand
ACCGCCGTAACCGATCAGATTTCGTCCGGCATCACTAAAAAGCGATAAAAAATCGTGCTCTCCTGATGTCGGCCAGTTCAGAAAAATCGTTTTGCAATTGGCTCAATTTTTTTCCTATAAATTCATTCAGCTCATTACTAAATTGCGACGGCGGTGTATTTTCATCCATTTTCTAATTTCTACTTTTCTTGGCTTCTCAATCAGAAGATCGATCCTGACTTATAGGAATAATTTATAAAAATTAGTAACGATATGTCGATAGTTTCATTACAACAAATTCAAGTAATCGTAGCAGAACTCCTCCAATTCGTCGGAAGTCCAAACATGGCCGTCTAACGCGTCTACCACTAAATTCCCACCACCTTCATACAAGTCTGGCCGACTAAATGCAAAATGCCAGAACATCGGATCGCAAGCACTCGTCGTACTATCAATTATCGTTCCCTTACCTTCCAGGTACTTTTCCGCGTAAGTGCGTGCCTCGGCACGTGAGATTAAATTAGACTTATACTTGACCGGAATATTCAAACTTCTTACACCATTCTTCCGAAAATGGACAATGATCGAAACCGCTTTTAGACGTTTCAATTCTAGCCCCAAAAAACCGGTGTATTTATTATTATGGTCAAATTCAATTTCAGGCGCAAATATTTTCAACGGCTGAAGCAGTTTGGACGAACCATCCAGTTCGTCCAACAAAAAAACATCACAAATTTCTTGCATAAATAGCCCCATTTACCAGTTTATTATTACTTCCATATTTAGCGCTGCTTTTGAACCACCACCGCTCGCCCGGTCATAATATTTTTAAGAACCTCAACAGTTATCGAGTAACTTTTACCAATGCGCTCAGGCCAAGGATCACGGATAAAAGCACGCCCGCCTTCAATCTTATCGAGAACCATTGCGTGACTTTTTCCCTCCCCTTGCCAAACGCTAATTATCACTACGTCTCCTTTGCCAGTTACGTTTTTCATTCCTTGTAGAGACATATTATCGACATAGGTCGCTTTTCCTTCAAATTTTAGCTTTGCCAATCCTTGTGGAACATTGGATAGCGATGTTCCAGTCACGGAAGTCCCCAACTCGCCACGCACCCAAGACTCTGGGATTTCGCCCAAATTCGCTGCCATTCGGCAAGACGCTGATACGCACGATGAGTCGGTTTGCTGCGGTAATAGGGGGCCACTTGGTTGAGCATCTATTTTCGGCGTTGTTTCAACAAACGGTGTAGTCGCGTTCCCCTTGGCGCGAGCTATAACCAATGCGTCATAATCAGCTCTAGAAATTGCCCGTCCGGTAGCATACGCAGCCGCTTGTAGCTCAGCAAATGTCCATTCCAGTTTACCATTCAACATGCCGGCTTCGAACACCGGCGTCTTGCCAGCATCCACGATGCCCAGCCTCGCGTCGTAAGTCCAGATTACTTCACCATTGCCTCGACCGGCATCGAAAATCGGTACTTTTGGCAGAGCTGTTATCGCTTGCGGTGTCTGCGCGTTGTTACCACTAAACAATTCAACGATCGACATACCATTTTCGGCACTTGCCCCACTTATACCGTCGGTACCGAGTTTAAGCGCGTTCAATTCTGGCTGGGAAAGTGCTGGCAATTTTACGACCGGCGTGCTCACTGTAACCTGGGACGAAACTACAACGTACTTGCCGGTCGCCGGATCCATTCGCAAAAAAACTTGGTCGCCGGATAATACCTCACCATTCGTCAACCTCAGCCGAGGAGCTTCCAACGAAGGTGTTTGCGCCGGTCGTGCAGCGCCGGCCGCACCCGCCTTCAGTGGTCCATAGACCGCCCCCGCGAAGCCAAGAACACCACCCACCATTTGCAGGCTACCACCGAGCGTGTCTCCGTCCGCAATTTTGACGCCGCCTTCGCCGAGATTAAAGCCACTCATAAAGGCGCAACCCACCAACGTCAATATGCACCCCACGCCGGTAGCAAGCATCACATGGCCATCGTGCGCTCGCTTGTCGCGTTCGGCCGGAGTGATGCCAACGTTGATTGAACTCAGCAGAGGCGAATACAGACCGATATTTTGCTGATTAATCGTTGGGTTGTTGTACTCGGCCGCATGCTTCTGGCCGTAGTCGTTAAAGTCCCATTTGATCCCGATGGAGTTGTCCTGGCCCTTTTTCCCGATAATGCCTACCACCAGCTCATCGATTTTTTCGCCATCGTTCAGAAACGCTGTCTTGTCAGCCCATCGGAGAAGCTGACGCTCTATTCGCGCTTCCGCCGCCGCCACAGAGATGCCGCCCGCCTTCGCCACCGCCCCGGCGTATTTCTTCGCCAGATCGATTTCGTTCTGATGCAACTGA
>NZ_JAQOZV010000143.1:0-2354 GCF_030348125.1 Massilia sp. DJPM01 | reverse complement strand
GTGCGACACGAGGCTGCTCGTGGAAGTTGTTTCCGCTTGAATAGAGGGAACTACCAGTGTCACCTGGTGAATCTAGGAACCTGAATAAAGAGCGGTTCTGACAACGCAACGAAGCATCGCAAGGTGCGGGGTAGTAATCGCGAGAGGCCTACCCTTCTGGCAGCCATACGCCGGATAAGTGCTAGATAGTCGGTATGGTGAAATTAGTTGAATCTGCGATAAAGATCGTCACTCGTAACAAGCGGAAATGGCTAATACGCTTGCACCAAAAAAGGTAATGGAGGTGGGAACAGCGTCTATGTATTACGCTGTCGTGACCCAAAACCCCTCCCGGTCGAGAGCAGGCACCTAAGCCGACATACTTCCGCTTGCGGAACGTGGAAACCCCGTATCGCTCCCCTCGGGGACAGCAGGCCGCAAGGTCCGCCCATGGCGGTGCGGGAACAGGAACGAGGACAAAGCGAATGCCGCCCTGTAATGGGACGGACAGGGATTGAAACATCATCCCACGCGAAAGCGGGCCCACTTCCTTATGGTCTTTCCTCACCAGAGATTTTGTAGAATCAACTTAACGGAAGGAAAGCGAATGAAGGCTGCGACACGAGCTTGCGCACCCTCCGGCGTGGCATGGGACGGCATCAATTGGGCCGATGTCCAGCGTCAGGTAAGGCGGCTGCAGACGCGTATGGTGAAGGCTGTACAGGCCGGCAGGCACAACAAGGCGAAAGCCTTGCAATGGTTGCTGACCCACTCGTTCAGCGGCAAAGCATTAGCCGTCAAGCGGGTGACTGAAAACAAAGGCAAGAACACCCCCGGTGTCGACAAGGTCACTTGGAAAACACCGGCGGCAAAGACCAACGCGATGGCGTCGTTGAAGAGGCGGGGCTATTCGACTCTTCCGCTTCGGAGGGTAATGATTCCGAAGAAAAACAGCAAAAAGACGAGGCCGCTCGGCATCCCCGTGATGAAGTGCCGCGCCATGCAGGCCCTACACCTGCTGGCGCTCGAACCCATCGCAGAAACCTCCGCCGACCTGAATTCGTATGGATTCAGACCGAAACGCTCGACCGCTGACGCTGGAGAACATTGCTTCAAGTCACTGGCTCGAAAGACGAGCGCGCAATGGGTGCTGGAGGCCGATATCCAAGGCTGTTTCGACAACATCAGTCACGACTGGATGCTCGCCAATATTCCAACGGATGTGGTGGTCTTCAAGAAATGGCTCAAGGCGGGCTACTTCTATCAAAACGAACTCTTTCCCACAGATGCCGGAACTCCGCAAGGGGGAATCATTTCACCGATAGCAATGAACATGGCACTTGATGGCCTCGAAACAATGCTGGCGGAGAAGTTCCCGAAAGCAAAGTGGACAGGACTGAAAATGAACATGTCAAGGTATGCGGACGACTTCATCATTACCGGCCACTCGAAGGCGTGGCTGGAACTCGAGGTGAAGCCTGCCGTGGTTGAATTTCTGGCGGCACGTGGACTGATCCTGTCGCCTGAAAAAACCAAAATAACGCATATCGGGGACGGGTTTGACTTTCTCGGCTGGAACATCCGCAAGTACAACGGCAAGCTGCTGATGAAGCCGTCGAAAGCGAACGTCAAAGCGCATCTTGACAAAATCCGTGAAGTCATCAGGGCCAACAAGACAGCCAAACAGGTAAACCTGATAAGGCTACTCAATCCCATTCTACGGGGGTGGGCGAATTATCACAGCCATGTGGTCGCCAAGAAGGCCTTTTTCCGAGTCGATAGAGAGGTCTGGTCAATGTTGTGGCGATGGGCGGTAAGAAGGCATCCAAACAAGGGCGCCCGCTGGGTCAAGGCGAAATATTTCAAGTCCCAAGGCACTCGCAACTGGATATTCTCCGCGACAGAAAAAGAAGAGGATGGGACTAAGAAGGAATGCATTCTGCTGCGGGAATCCGATACGCCAATTGTGCGGCATATTAAAATCAAGGCTGCGGCCAATCCGCACGACCCACGATGGGAACTGTATTTCGAAGCCCGGTGGGTCAAGAAAATGCTGAACTCGGGGCGAGGTCGCTCGAAGCTTTACCGTGTCTGGCTAGGCCAAGACTGCAACTGCCACGACTGCCATCAGCCAATCACAAAATCAACGCCGTGGGCATTTCGCCACATTGTGAAGCGGCCAGATGGCGGGACTGACGCAGCAAGCAACCTTCAAATGCACCATCTCAATTGCCGCAGGAAGCAGTACGCCGAAAAGGAAGTTGTATGACCGGGTGTCGAAAGATGCCTTTGAAAGGCTCGAGCCGTGTGCACCTAAAGGCGCATGCACGGTTCTTCGGGGGCTGGGCGCAGGTAACTGCGTCCGGCTACCCTCC
>NZ_JAQOZV010000142.1:0-2375 GCF_030348125.1 Massilia sp. DJPM01 | reverse complement strand
AACCAGTAGATGCTTGCGCCCGCTTTTATCCGCAGCGGTGGTGCAGGCGGCGGCAAAGCCGGTGTGGTTGATGATCTTCATCGGCGGCTCTTCAGTTAATCGAGACGGAACTGCCCTTGATCGCGTTTTGCCCTGCGGCGCGCGAGAGCAGATCAAGTCCGCGTATTTCTACGTTGCCATCCACATCAAGTGTGATGCTGGCTCGGCCACATTGCAGTGTGAGCTTGCGATTCGCAACCAACTTCACTTCGTCGCTGTCGCCGATTATTCGCAAGGGTGATGGTGTAGAGGCCAACGTTGGGGCTTGCGCACTGTCTTTACTCTTCACGGCAGAGCGGTGCAAGAGGCCCATGACTACAGCTTGCGTGATGTCGCCGCGTTCAAACTGGAGCGCCACCATGCTTCCAATGTCGGACTGCGCAAGCGGCGCAAATGCGCGTGCGATGGCCGGTGCGTGGGCCGGATTGCCGTCAAAGTCGACGAGGGGAGTCATGTCGCTGGTAAAGCCGGTGAGGGTGCCGATAACAAGTCCAGTCACTGGCGCGGCCTGAGCCGCGAGAGGTTCCGGGGCAACTGCGGCCTGCTCATTCATCATGGTTGTGTCGGTCATAATGTACTTTCTTTAAGTTGCTGCAAACGCAGCCACTGTATCGCGCTGTGCGCGCGTGTCGGCAGCAGCATGCTTCCCGGTTGCAGAAAGGTCCAGTGCAAAGCGGCGAGTTCGCGGTGGGCCTGCTCGCCGTGGTCGAGAATTTCGGAAAGCCATACGAAGCTCACGGGCCTCCCCAAAAACGTCCTTGCATCATCACGATAGTGCGACTGATTTTCCCGCCACCACGCCGCAACTCGGTCGGCATCGGGATAGGCGTACCCGTCCTTGGTAGCCGCGTCGAATTGCTCCTCACTTAGCGGCGAGACCAATTCGGCATCGCTCTGCTCGCAATCAAACCCCGTAATCAGGCGGAAGGCTTCGGCAGCAGCAGCGGCCAAGGGGGGCACACGCATTTGCTCGATGAGCCAGTTGGCGTATCCGGGATGACCGCTCCAGCCAATCGCCTTTATCATCAGTTCAGGCGTCAGCGGCGACTGCGACAACTTGCCCAGGTACTTCAGCACCCGCGATTGAGGCAGGGACAGGCAGATCAGTTTGAGCGCAAGAGGTTGATGGCTGTCGCCTTGCTCAACGAACGATTGGAGCACCGTAAGCGACTCTTCATCGAGGCCGTTGAGCATGGTCGCGGCCCATGTTCCCCAAAAGCGGATGGCCGGGTCGGACCGCCTCGCCGGATCAAGCCACGCTCGTACTTCCGCAAGCAAATCGACGCGGCCGCATTCGCCCGCGGTGCGTAGCGCCCGGCTGACCAGTTCGGGGGTACTGCCCGTCAGGATGGCGGACAGGTGATCCACGCCTGACAGCCGATGCGTGTGGCATTGCGCCAGCGCCGCATCGCGGTAGCGCAGGTTGGAATCGTTCAGATGGGCCTTCAGGGCTGCGACGATCGGCGGCGAGTCGTGCCAGGCAAAGAGTCCATCCAGCGCCCATGCCTTACCCGGTAACGCATCGGTCCGAGCGAGCATTGAAGTGATCGCCTCTTCGTCTTCGCTGAGGAAAGCAAACGCAAGCGCGGCAAAGATATCGGCGGACAGGTCCGGCGCATCGGTGGCAAGTGCATTTCGCACTGCGTCGAGTCCGCCACTTCCAGCGACGAGCAGACCGTCGAGATGAGCGTCGATGGATTCATCGTATTGCGCCAGCATCCCGAATGTGGTTCTCGGATGATCGATGTAGGCGCTATCACGCCGCCACCAGCGTGTAGCCACTTCCGTGGCGTGCCGACGCACGACCAACGGAATGCTAAAAGAGAGTGACGGCGCAGGGGTGCTGCTTTGGTCTGACATGTCCGCCTCCAGCGACTGCACAGGAATAACAATGAAAATTGACTGCGTACGGCGACATTCGGGGGCACGAAGTCCGTGCCGCCAGCATCCGCGTTCAATTGTTCTGGATATCTTTACCTTTGACCGCCACAGTCCCGGAGGCACTGATGTTGATCTTGCTACCGTTGATGACGATACTACCGTCCGACTTCATCACAAGAGTGGCCTTGCCGACGGTAATTGACAGCTCGTCCCCGGCACTGATTGCAATGCTATTCCCTACCTTGGTAATCTGATCGGTGCCAACCACGGTCGCCATGACCATCCCAACATTCAGGCTGTAGCCAAGACCGACGTTGACGGCGTACGCGAGGCCGACGTTCTCCAAACGTCCCATACCCACGTTCTGCATGTAGGCCATGCCGATGGTCTCGGTCTTGAACTTGGCCACGTTGATCGACCAGTTTTTCCCGATGGTGTCTTTCTCGTTCTTTATG
>NZ_JAQOZV010000141.1:0-2378 GCF_030348125.1 Massilia sp. DJPM01 | reverse complement strand
CTGATGTCGGCCAGTTCAGAAAAATCGTTTTGCAATTGGCTCCTGACTATTACGGGACCGCGAACAGATATCGTAGATCGCACTACGTTCACCTACGATACGGCCGGCAATCTTGAAACCGTAAAGGATGCACTGAACCGTACAACGCGTTTTTCCAAGTTCGACAAACACGGCAATGCCCAACTTGTCGAAGCGCCAAACGGCGTGGCGACCGACCTGGTCTTCTCGCCGCGCGGGAAACTGCTGAGCAAAACAGTGCGTTCGACCGGGCTGCAAGCAAAGACAATTTATGAATATGACCACGCGGGAAACATGAAGAAAATCACCTTGCCAGACAACAGCATCATTAATTACACCTACGATGCAGCACACCGCCTGACGGCCATCACTGACAGCCGCGGCAACCGGATCGACTACGTGCTCGATCTGACGGGCAACCGGGTCAGCGAAGAAGTACGCGATCCCGACGGGAAGCTCGCACGTCAGATTTCACGTACCTTCGACACCATGGGGCGTATGACGAGCCAGAGCGGAGCTGCACAATGACCCGCCGTACCTTCAGCCGTTTGACGTCCGGCGCATTAATCGTTGTGATGACTTATACCCCGTTGCTCGGTGCCTACACAGGAACTCTCGCATCGGCGCAGACCGTGCCCGCAGCGGCAACCCAGTACGGGTATGACTTGGGCGGCAATCTGACGCAGGTCAAGGATCCGCTAGGACGAGTGACGAACCAGATCTACGATCCGCTCAACCGTGTAAAGCAGGTGGAACAGCCACTGGTCAACGGCGCGCGCCCGACCATTAAATATGGTTACGACGGCATCGACCAAGTGGCGACGGTGACCGATCCGCGCAATCTGGAAACGCGCTATAGCGTCGACGGCCTGGGCAATCAGGCTGAGCTGGGTAGCCCCGATACGGGCCTGACGAAGTCGACCTATGATGCCGCAGGCAATCTGAAGACGAGCATCGACGGCCGCGGTAAAACCAATACCTATTTTTACGACGCGCTCAATCGTCTGACCCGGATCGACTATACGGGTACCATCAGCACCACGTTTGAATACGACGGCGGCGCGACCCCGACGCCAAACGCGTACGGCAAGATGACCCGCATGACGGATGAATCGGGTAACACGAGTTACACCTACGACGGTTTCGGGCGATTGGTGACCAAAGCCCAGACCACGACCGGGTTGGGGAGCTACACCAACACGCATACCCTCACTTACGCTTACGATGCTGCCGGCCGGCTGGCAAGCGTGACATACCCGAGTGGCAACAGGGTCAACTACGGCTACAACGTGGCGGGCCAAGTCACCAGCGTCACGCTCAACCCGGTTCAGGCCAGCGGTCCCGGCACGAACGAAACCAGCAGCATTGTTTTACTGAGCAATATTACCTACGCTCCGCTCGGCGGGACCACCGGTTGGGCTTGGGGAAACAGCACGCAAGCAAGCGCAAACAAGCATGTCCGCACCTACGACCTGGATGGGCGGATCAGCAGCTATACCTTGGGGAACCCTTCCGCGAACGGCGTGGTCCGCACGGTCAATTACGATGCCGCAAGCCGTATCAAGGGATACACGCATACCGGCACCGGTACAGCGCCCAGCCCTGCCAGCCTGAACCAGACCTTCGGCTATGACGAGCTCGATCGCCTGACCAGCTACAGCGGCAACGGTACCACCCAGACCTACGCCTACGATGCTACCGGTAACCGCATCAAGGCTGGCTTCGGGGCGAACAGCTACACGAACACGATCGACCCTCTCAGCAATAAGCTGAGCGCGACCACCGGTCCGGGGCCGGCCAAGACGAATACGTACGACGGCGCCGGTAATCTGACCACTGATGGCACGCTCGTCGTCACTTATAGTGGACGGGCTCGGCCATACCGTATTCAGAACGGTGCTGTCACGGCCCACCAGCTGTTCAACGGCTTGGAACAGCGTGTCTTCCAAACTAACGGTGGAGGTATATTCGTCTATGACGGACAAGGACAGTTGGTTGGTGAGTACAGCTATCTCAACGGCAAGGCGACGCGTGAGACCGTGTACCTGGGCAACCTTCCGGTGGCAGTATTGACGCAGACAGTGACGGGAACGGCACCCGCCCAAACCACGACGGTTAACGTATTCCATATTCATCCGGATCATTTGGGAACGCCACGGATGATCACGCGCCCGCTCGACAACAAGATTGTCTGGCGCTGGGACAATGGTGATCCGTTCGGACTGACACCACCGACCGAAAATTTCAGCGGATCAGGTACCTTTACATTCAATTTGCGGATGCCAGGCCAATACTATGACCGAAACACAAATCTGTTCTACAACTACCATAGGGATTATGATCCGCAGACAGGGCGGTAC
>NZ_JAQOZV010000140.1:0-2394 GCF_030348125.1 Massilia sp. DJPM01 | reverse complement strand
AATAAAGAACGAGAAAGACACCATCGGCAAGAACTGGTCAATCAACGTGGCCAAGTTCAAGACCGAGACCATCGGCATGGCCTACATGCAGAACGTGGGCATGGGACGTTTGGAGAACGTCGGCCTCGCGTACGGCGTCAACGTCGGCCTTGGCTACAGCCTGAATGTTGGGATGGTCATGGCGACCGTGGTTGGCACCGATCAGATTACCAAGGTAGGCAATAGCATTGCAATCAGTGCCGGGGACGAGCTGTCAATTACCGTCGGCAAGGCCACTCTTGTGATGAAGTCGGACGGAAGTATCGTCATCAACGGTAGCAAGATCAACATCAGTGCCTCCGGCACTGTGGCGGTCAAAGGCAAGGACATACAGAACAATTAGATCCTGGCTGCTGCCGACAGCGGCTTCGCGCGCACGTGCGGCGCCGTTGGCAATCAGTTCCCATTATTATTCCTGTGCAGTCGCTGGAGGCGGACATGTCAGACCAAAGCAGCACCCCTATGCCGCCCATTTCTTTGAGCATTCCGGTGGTCGTGCGTCGGCACGCTACAGAGACGGCGACTCGCTGGTGGCGACGCGATAGCGCATACCTCGATCATCCAAGAACCACATTCGCCACGCTGGCCCAATACGATGAATCCATCGACGCGCATCTCGATGGTCTGCTGGTCGCTGGAAATGGCGGACTCGACGCATTACAAAAGGCGTTGGAAAACGATGCAGCGGACCTGTCCGCAGACATTTTTGCCGCGCTTGCGTTTGCCTTTCTCAGCGAAGACGAAGCGACGATCACCTCAATGCTCGCCCGGACCGATGCACTGGCGGGCAAGGCATGGGCACTGGACGGGCTTTTCGCCTGGCATGACTCGCCGCTCATCGTGACGGCCCTGACAGCGCACCTGAATGAACCCAACCCGCGCTACCGCGACGCGGCGCTGGCGCAGTGCCACACGCATCGACTGTCGGGCGGGGATCACCTGTCCGCTATCCTGACAGGCAGCGGCCCCGAACTGGTCAGCCGGGCGCTACGCACTGCGGGCGAATGCGGCCGTGTCGATTTACTTGCGGAAGTAAGAGCGTGGCTCGACCCGGCGAGGCGATCTGACCCAGCTATCCGCTTTTGGGGAGCATGGTCTGCCACCATGCTCAACGGCTTGGACGAAGAGTCGTTTTCCGTGCTGCAATCGTTCGTCGAGCAAGGCGACAGCCATCAGCCCCTTGCGCTCAAGTTGATCTGTCTTTCTCTCCCTCACGCGGGGGTGGTGGAATATCTGGAAAAATTGTCGCCATTACCGCTGACGCCTGAGCTGAGGATAAAGGCGGTTGGCTGGAGTGGGCATGTCGGATACGGCAACTGGCTCATCGAGCAAATGCGTGTGCCGGCCCTGGCTGCTACCGCCGCTGAAGCCTTCCGCATGATTACGGGGTTTGATTGCGAACGGAGCGACACCGTATTGGCCTCGCCGCTCGGTGAGGAACAATTCGACGCGGCTATCAAGGATGGATACGCCTATCCCGATGCCGACCAAGTTGCGGCGTGGTGGCAAGAAAATCAGTCGCACTATCGTGACGACGCAAGGATATTTTTGGGGAGGCCCGTGAGCTTCGCCTGGCTCGCCGAAATTCTGGACCACGGCGAGCAGGCACACCGGGAACTCGCCGCTTTGCATTGGCCCCTTCTGAAACCGGGAAGCATGCTGCTGCCGACACGCGCACATAGCGCGATACAGTGGTTGCGCTTGCAACAACTTAAAGGAAGTACATTATGACCGACACAACCATGATGAATGAGCAGACCGCAGTTGCCCCGGAACCTCTCGCAGCACCGACGCATGATACCGCTCAGGCCGCGCCAGTGACGGGGCTTGTCATCGGCACCCTCACCGGGTTTACAAGCGCCATGGCTCCCCTCGTCGACTTTGACGGCAACCCGGCCCAAGGGCCGGTCGTCGCCCGTGCATTTGCGCCACTTACGCAGCCCGACATCGGCAAAATGGTCGCACTCCAGTTTGAATGCGGCGACATCACGCAAGCTGTAGTCATGGGCCTGTTGCATCGCTCTGCCGTGAAGAGTAAGGACAGTGCGCAAGCCCCAATGTTGGTCTCTACACCATCGCCCTTGCGAGTAATCGGCGACGGCGACGAAGTGAAGTTGGTTGCGAACCGCAAGCTCACACTGCAATGTGGCCGAGCCAGCATCACACTTGATGTGGATGGCAACGTCGAAATACGCGGACTTGATCTGCTCTCGCGCGCCGCAGGGCAAAACGCGATCAAGGGCAGTTCCGTCTCGATTAACTGAAGAGCCGCCGATGAAGATCATCAATCACACCGGCTTTGCCGCCGCTTGCACCACCGCTGCGGATAAAAGCGGACGTAAGCACCTGCTGGTC